>NZ_JACSLF010000007.1:0-139493 GCF_018617975.1 Exiguobacterium sp. s21
CGGGAAATCATCGGACATAGCGTCGGCGAACGCAAGGATGCGGACCTGGTGGCCCGGGCGATCGCAACAATTCCAGCTGACCTCCGTCGGGTGGGCATGTTTCACACCGACCGTGGGAGCGAGTTCAACAACAAACTCGTGAGCGACACGTTGCGTAGCTTCGGGATCCGTCGTTCGCTCAGTGACAAGGGGTGTCCTTACGACAACGCAGTGTCAGAGGCGACGTACAAGGTTCTCAAAATCGAGTTCGTCAAGAAGCAGACTTTCCCGAATCTGACGGTTCTCGACCGTGAATTACGTGATTACATACATTGGTTCAATAACATCAGAATCCATAGGACATTAGGTTACCTGACACCGAAAGAATACAAAAAAAGAGACCTCTTAAAAAATGTCTAGTTAAGTGTTGACAATCCAACCATCGTTCCACCGTCGTGTAAAGTAATCCGTATTCACGCGCTACATCTGAGATCGTCCTACCGTGGCAACGTTCTGCGATGCCTTTCCGGAAAACCTCGGTGGAAGTGCGGACGAGCCCGAGACCGTAGTCATACACGAACGTCAAATCACAAGAGGTGCATCTTTGACGTGGGACATCCAGTTCGATCCAGAGTACACCGACGTTCCACGCATGACCGTGTCGAAAGCGACGCCGCTTTTTCGAATGCAGGATGGTCTTTCTCTGGCACAGCGGACAAGGGATGTCATGTCGACCCGGGATGACCGGAAAAACGTTTGGTTCTTCGTCTGACGACATTTGGATCTGAAAAAGGTCTGGAAGTGGAAGAAGTAATTTGATAAACTGTTGGGACAAAGCGAAAACTCCAATCGTGGTTTGTCTAAGCAACAATTACGATACCGGGGTTTTCGCTTTTTTTCTATGTTCAATTCAAAATCTGATGGATTTTATGCGTCAACCACACCTTATGGTGATGAGCCTAATCATTTCAATCAATATCCAATTTATAACAAGAAGGAGAATGTAATTTGCGCATTCATCTGCTAGGCATTTTATCGTTTGTGGCATGGATTTATATCCTCATTCGTCAGTATTTGTATATAGAGACTGTCCTGATCGATCAAGACCATTTCATCGTTGCGCTCATCGACCTCGAGACTTTCATGTATTTGCCCTTCCTCATGATGTTCTCCGTGATTCCACTCACTAGCGTAATCATTTCAGAATACACGATTCGCTATTTCAAGAATCGTGACAACCCGCGCCTATTCGGTTTACTCGCTGTCCTTTATACACTTGCGACGATTCATATGATGTGTGTGGTTTGGACGTTTTTTACGACTCCAACTTACTAAAGCTCATCAATCTTCCTTTCAAGTTGCAAGACCCATTCATCCAGATCCGATTCATCATGTAAGTAACCGCTGTCTACGTCGGGTAAATCGATCCCGTTTAACCAGACAAGTGAATCAGTCGTCATGCCCACAATGAGGTCGTCATCTGACTGCTGAAGCACACGTCCGGCCCAATCGGATACGTCTTCCCGCGTCACTAAGCCCTCCTTCACATACAAAACCCATTTGATCATCTCTTCGAACGTCGGGGTATAACGTTTTCGAGGAAGTTCTTGTTCAGACAACTCTCCGCGCTTTAAACGTTGCGTCAAGAGCAATAGTCGCTCTGTCGTCGGGGCCCAGTTCATAACCGTTTCAATCGGTGTGCGAATCACATCACTCGGTCTGTATTCGTCGTTACAAAAAAATAGCTCCCCGTTGCCTAAATCGATAGTTAGCCAATTCCCATCGCTATCGTAACCAACGCGGATGAACCGCAAATCGGTTTCTTGTAAAGCACGAAGTTGTGCAGCGTCGGCCCTCGTTAACAGCGTTGCTTTTTTTGAAGCACCGACTATCGTGAACATCTGAAGTTCCATTTCCTCCTCACCTAAGGATGAAATGATGACTTGTTGCTCAAACAATGGCTCGCCCACCTTACCGTAACCAATCCTTGACGGAAGTCGACAACATCTCATCCACTTCGAACGTCTCATGACTGACGATGATGACGTAATTCGACTCGATGTTCACACAAATGGGGTCCCTAAAAAGTCCCCATACCCGATGATATAAAGCCCGTCCGGCCATGGCTCCTCGTCGTCCTGATACTCCTCCTGTACTTCCTCGAAACGTTCACGCTCGTTAACGAATGCGAAGCGCGGCAATCCTTCCACATCTTCGAGTTTGATTTCGACCTCTTCTATCGGCAATAGTGCTTTCAATTCCTCTTTTGTCATTGTTGTTCCACCTTTCTTTTTTTAGTCTAACTCCACCTGTTCATCTTGACACACTCTCCCTTTAGTGTAAAATTACACTTGTAAGTAAATGTAAATATAACCCTCATCAAGAAAGGGGTTCAGAAATGGCTAATTCAAAGAAATGCCTCGTCGTCTTGTCATCGGTCTATATACTCGCGTTCATCGTGAACCTAATTCCATCCTTCATGTTTCCTGATGCAGAGATTCACCCAATTCATGCTTTCGCATCCGGCTTACTGCTCGTTTGCATGCTTGGGACGTGTTTACTTCGAAACCGTGCCGCAAAACTGTTCATCATGGCTATTTTGTTCGCAAGTGTCACTGTCTTCACATTAAATAGCTTCGAAACATATATGTATGACATCGTGGTGTTGGACGCCTTGTTTGCGATTCAGTATCCGCTCTATATCATATTCGTGACGCCACTGTTCGGGCTCAATTACTTCCTGAACGTCAATCCGGAATACGTCGCATTGCTCATCTTTTTCATCGCGATTTTGTTGCTTATCGTTCATGAAGTAGCGGTGACACGATTCGATCGAGTCAAACAATGAACGGAAGTCATGTGACGCGTCGTTTTCAAGCGGTGATGATTAGCGGCAGGAGCCTTTTCATATCCATCGTTTACGTTTTGTTCTCCCCAAATTGGATTGGGCCAGGATTCGTGTGGATACTTGGAACGATGAAATTGTTGATAACCTCTTCAATCGGATTAACAGTGCATCTTTCCAAATATCGAGGATGGCATCGATCCAAGTCCATTTTCGTAGGCGTCGGCATACTCTTGATGCTTGGACTCATTTCCCTGTATATCTTGTGGTAAGTTATTGCCATCAACATGAATCACTCGACATGACATATGCTAGGAGGACTCATATGAACTTCTATATCGGCTCACGCTTCGCAAACATCGAACGAGTAAGGGAGCTGCGTGATACTCTTCTCTCGCAAGGTCACACGCATACATACGACTGGACGACGAACGATCGCGCCACGACACTTGAAAACTTGCGAGCCATCGGCACGAGTGAGTTCGAGACCATCAAGGCTTCGGACTTCGTCATCATTTTACTGCCGGCCGGCAACAGCAGCCATATCGAGCTCGGGATTGCCCTCGGTGCTGGTGTTCCCGTGTTCGTCCATGACGCCACGAATCGCTTCGACGATGTCGAGACGACGAGCACGTTCTATCATCTAAATCATGTCGTCCAATTGACAGGACCGCTCGAGGATGTGCCTAAGGCCATCACAGTCTACTTCGCTGGTACAGCGCGTTAAGTCACCTGCTCGGCTTGCAACAATCATTTCGAGAGCCATCTGGCTCTGTCAAAAAGTATATCGCAGCCTCTTTGTCCAATCTATGGAAAGCGAGCAAGCCGGATAATCAAATTCATAAAAAATTGAAGTGGATTGGATTTATCTGGTATATCAATCATTTTTGTGACATACTGTTCAAAATCTACTTTGAACGGGGACGATTGCGATGAATACTTGGAAACACACTTTACTCTTACTAACTGGCGTCGGCATCTCGAACCTCGGCGCCTGGGTGTATTTCATCGCCCTCAACTTGATTGTTCTCGAGATGACGCAATCGCCGTTCACCGTCTCGGTCCTCTACATTCTGGTCCCGCTCGCGGCCCTATGCGCGAACGTTTGGTCAGGCTCGGTCATCGACCGTACCGATACACGCCGCTTGATGATGTGGCTTGATGCGCTCCGCGCCGTCGTCGTCTTCAGTCTCGCTTTCATCGACTCACTCGCGCTCATCTACTTGCTCGTGTTTCTATTGAACATCGCGAGTTCCGTCTTCGAATCGGCCTCCCTCGTCTACATGACCAAGCTCGTCCCAAGCGGTGACCGTCAACGGTTCAACGCCATGAAAAATTTCGTCCAATCGGCCGGATTCATCTTAGGCCCGGCCATCGCGGGATTGTTGTTCATGATCGGTACACCCGCGCTCGCGATACAATTGAACGCGCTGGCGTTGCTCGTGTCTGTCGGAATCCTCTCCCTACTACCGAAGTTGTTCACGGCCCGCGACGAAGTCGAAGTGTTCAACCTGCGCATGATTCTCGATGATTGGAAAACGGTCGTCCGATTCGCATCGACCATGCGTTACGTGACACTCGTCTATGGCCTATTCTGCGTCATGACGATTTTCATGTCGGGGCTCGACTCGCTCGAGGCGTCGTTCGCGACGCAAGTGCTCAACTTCTCTGAGAGTCGCTACGGTTTTCTCGTCAGTGTTGCCGGAGCCGGGATTATCGCTGGTTCCATCATCAACGCGACGTTCAGTGCCCGGCTGACGTTACCGTTCCTAATCAGTTTCGGTGCCATCCTAACACCTGTCGGCTATCTCGTCTTCGCCTTCTCCGAGTCATTCGTGGTCGCAGCGGTCGGATTCTTCCTGCTCACGTTCGCCTTGTCGTTCGCGAACACCGGCTTCTTGTCGTTCTATCAAAACAATGTCCCGACCGACCTGATGGGCCGCTTCTCCGGGGTGATCAACGTAGCGGAGTCCGTCTTGATTATCGGGTTGACGTTCGGCATCGGTCTCCTCGCTGAATATGTCGGGATTCGCTCGACGTATGTCGCCTTCTCACTCGCTTTCTTGCTCGTCGGCTTGGTCACGGTTCGGATTGTGCTCGAACGTTCAAAACGAGGGATGTATGAGGCGGTCGTCGTTGAAGAGAATGTCTCGTAATTCTAAACTGCCTCATTTGTAACATAATTATAATAGTTGTAATAAATAGGAATTATTGCTATCGGATCATTCACCTCACACTCTCAAAAACCTTTATTTAATCGATTGTGAATAAACTGCAATGGAGGACATGGAAATTGAGTTCACGAGCTATACTCCCTTCGCTGAGGCCTTTACACACTATTTTCCGGTCCATCTACTACCTTCAAATCCGAGATGAATTAACCTGAATGTCATGTACCTGACATCCTCACATTTGGAAAAAATCGTATAATTAAGGAGTGTTCAAGAAACTATAAAAGCGGGGGATACCATGAAAGAGACGATTCGAACTGAAGAAGATTTATTGAATATGTTGGACTCTCTGTTGAGGGAACCGAGTGAGTTTTGGGACTCGTTTTACGCAGATCGAGACAAGCGCATCCCCTTCTTTGTGAACAAGCCTGATGAAAACTTGGTCAGCTATTTTGAGCGGGATATCCTAGCACCGTGTCACGTGTTGGAGTTAGGGAGCGGTCCTGGACGCAACGCCATCTATTTTGCGGAGAACGGATGTACGGTCGATGCCATCGATTTGTCCATCACATCGATTGAATGGGCCAAAGAACGCGCCATTGAGAATCAAGTGGAAGTGAACTTCATGCATGACAATCTGTATGATGTGAAACTAGAAGAGTCCGCATACGACGTCATCTATGATTCAGGTTGTTTTCACCATATCGCGCCGCATCGAAGAAAACAGTATATCGATTTAGTCTGGAAAACGCTAAAACCAGACGGTCACTTTGCAATCACATGCTTCGTGGAAGGTGGCGAGCTCGGCGGCTCGGACATCACGGACTGGGAAGTGTATCGCCGAAGAAACCTGAACGGCGGGCTCGGCTTCACGCCTGAAAAACTTCGGTCCATCTTCCATTCGTTCGAGGAAGTCGAGATTCGCAAGATGCGACAGGCCGACCGTTCTGAAGACGTCTTTGGGGTCTCGGCACTCTGGACGGCGCTGTTCAAAAAAACGGACTGAATTCTTATGCTCGACACAGAAAGAGCCGATTGAGACCATTCTCTCAATCGGCTCTTTCTTAGTTGTTGTGGCGACATTCGGCTTATTGTATCGCTTGAGTCATCTGATCAATGTGTTCTTCTACCACAGCAATAATAACATCCGGACGATCTAAATGAATGGCATGCGATGCCTGTTCCGCAATCACCAGCTTGCTAGTCGTTGAGAGCATCGTTTGTTCACGAATGAGTTGATGCCACGTTGCTTCTAATAACCTTAACTCAGATTCAGGAAAACCGTTTAACATGCCTTGTTCGACTTCATGGTCGGCGTCGCGTCCAATCACATATAACGGCATCACACCGAGGTTTCCTAACTGTTTTATGAACCGGGCATCCGCATACCAGTTCTTGACTTCATCAATCATCGTTTTATACAGATTCGGTCTTTGGAAAAATTGAATCAATTCTGCTTGAACATCACTCGGAAGCTTCAGCTGATTGGGTGTCAATACGATTTGGATACGTCGCGTTAACGCTGATTCGGTTTGCTCTGCATACGCCTCACATTGTTTCAGCCATTCCTCATCCGACGCTCCCTCATTCATGATTGGCAAGTCTAGCGTATCAAGCCTCTCCAAGTCATGTGATGTGGAGTCAACGAGCACGAGTGCAGCCACATCAGATGGATAACGCTTCGCGAAATGCTGGGCGCAAAGTCCTCCGTAGGAATGTCCTAACAAGATGACGGGCTCGTCAATACGCAGAATGTGTAATAGTTCTTTTAAATCGCGTACTGTTGCTTCGGTGTTGCGCTCACGTTGACTCTGCTCACTTCTGCCAATCCCCGGCCGGTGATACAGGATGACCCGATTCATTGCACTTAGCTTCTCTGTCACCTCATGCCACTCCTCGAATGAACAACCCATTCCAGTCATGATGACGATCGGTGTACCATGCTCTCTTTTAAGATTCACTTCAAGTTCTGTCTCAAACACTTTCACAAAATGCTTCATGTATATGTCCCCCCATTCCTCTCCCGTTTCCAACAATCTCACTTTCCATTATAACTGACACCTTAAAATCATTGCTAATTAATTGAAAAACCTATATAATTTTGGAGATTTGGAATCGTAAAGGGAGTGTAACAATGAACAACTATCAAAACGTGCTCATCAAGTTGAGCGGGGCGGCCATCGCCGGCGAGGACAACTCAAATTTCGATGCATACAATCTCGATCAAATTGCGGCTGAAATCCTGTCATTGATCGACATGGGCATCAACGTCTCCCTGATGATCGGCGGAGGGAACATCTTCCGAGGCAACATGGCCGACGCATGGGGCATCGATCGCGTCGAGGCCGACAACATCGGCACGCTCGGCACCGTCATCAACAGCTTGATGCTACGCGGTGTGCTGAAAAGCAAGACCGACCGCGAAGTTCGGGTCATGACGGCCATGCCGATTCCAAGTATGGCCGAGCCGTACATCCGACTGAAGGCACTCACCCATCTGAATAAAGGGTACGTCCTCATCTTCGCAGGCGGTAACGGTCAGCCGTTCGTCTCGACCGATTATCCGGCGGTTCAACGCGCGGTCGAGATGCACTGCGACGCCCTGTTCGTCGCCAAGAACGGAATCTCCGGCGTCTATACGGACGACCCGAATCGTTCGAGCACGGCAAGACAATATACGTCGCTCCACTATAACGATGTGTTGCGCCACGACTTGAAGGTGATGGATCAATCGGCACTGCTGCTCGCGCGGGACAATCAGCTCCCGGTCCATGTGTTCGACTTTGAAGAGACGGGCGCGATGAAGCGTATCTGTTCGGGCGAATCAATCGGCACGTTGATTCACGATGGCCAGACCACCCTTGCTACATAACTGACGACACCACCGGCATCTGTGTCGGTGGTGTCGTTTACTTAATCCCGAAGAACGCACTCGCTCCGATTCGAAAAACGATCTCGTCGTTCCAGTCTAATGTTTTATAATGAAGGTGACGGACATCTTTGATTGGTTATTCCGCATATATAGCGGGTAATTGAAGAGGTGGCTCATCGTGAGCCGATTCAAGACAGATGGAGGGGTGAACATGAAGCAATGGACTAATGAATCGATTTATTTGTTCGGTCTCATCGCTTGTATGATTGTCGGTACGATGGCTTATACCGTCCTTTTGTCTGAAAGTAACACCGGTCTTCTCGGCTACTTGATTTTACCCACCATCATACTCTCTTCTCTCATCTTCGGGATGCGAGCTGGGCTGACTCTGTCTGTCACGCTTCTCCTCTTTTTATTCATCTATTTCCGATGGTTCGCGTCCATTTACGAAACAGGAAACGTTCAGTTTTTTAACGCCAGAGGCATCAGTTTTACGATTCTGCTTCTCGTCATGTCCATTCTGTCTGGTCTCGTTCATCAACTCGTGAACACCGTTCAACTGTCCCGGCACGAGTTAGAGGAACAAGCGCGACAATTGATTGCGGTCGATCCAGAGACGTGGCTTGATAATACCGAGCGATTTCGGATGGACTTGAGTGCGGAACGAGACCGTCTCATTCGCCACGGTGGCTCATTCTCAGTCTCGTTCATTCACTTGAATGACTTCGCTCGTTTCAAGGAACATTACGGACGAACTGAATATGAATGGTTCTTGAATTATTTCAGTGACGAGCTCCATATGGCAACAAGACGAACCGATCACAAGTATCGGATCGCAGTCGATACGTTCGCCATCATCTTCCCCTACACGTCACAAAAAGCCGCACAAGTCGTCCATGACCGGATTCGTCCGCTACTAGAACAGTATGAGCTTCAAAGCGGTAAACACGTGTCATTGACGTATGAGGATACGTTTTATGAGGTGAATCAAGAAAATTGTAACACGGTCGTTGATAAAATCGTTGCGAAGGCATCGTCGACTAGTTGAGAAATACCTGATAATAAAACCTTGAATGATCGACACTTAATAAAAGTGCGCATTCAAGGTTTTTTGTGTCATCATATCGATTTTACCCCACATTTAGCCGTTTCGATTCTCCATCACGACTGCTGTCTGTAACGTCTATCCAAGCCCATTATACGCAAACTCAGAATTTCCATTTGGATACAGCATCAAGTCCTTCACAGAGTTAACCCAATTCAATTTCTTATCTAAATCGCTCTAGATGATACTCTATCTAGGTTGCCCGAAGAGCATTTTCATATGTATCGTTCGACCTTTTATCACTTCAGTTTATTATTGTTAATCGTTTCATCTCGTTACATTTCCGACTAAATGGAGAGGTTCCTTCCCTTGAATCGCCTCGATCACGCCTCCGGCAATCTCTTTATGCGTCAACCAGCGGCTCTCCCCCTTCACGACTTGAAAACCGAGTTGCACTTGGTGATAACGGACGTCTTCAGTGATCGTCAGCCCGTTTCTCACACCGCTCGAGTTGGCGCGACTACCGAGAACATGGAACACGTCCGTTCCCCCTCGTAGTGCTGACAACACACACGTTAAGGCGTCAGCTGCGTCCGAATGAATCCAGGCAACGACCAAGTCGAAATCTCCGTGATCCGCAATCGAACTTCGCAGCGCTTCCTTGAGACGCAAGTCGTCCCGATAGTCGACCAATACGGCAGACAGTCGGTCGGGTGTTTGTTCGGTCAATCGGCTCATTTTCTCGGCATCCCGTCCGATGATGGACACGTGATAGCCAACCTCTTCCAACCAAAGGACCGTCCCCGCCAGCATCCCGCTGCCGCCGATCACTAACGCATGTTTCACGATATATCTGTCCCTTCTGTCCGTTTATAAGTAAGGAAAGGAATCCTGACTTACGAAAGCGAAATCTACATATAACACCCCCCTCAAGGAGGCATGATTCCCATTCCATCGACCATCTATTCCATCAAACCAATCGAGTCGCCACACGAACTCGATGAATCGTTCCCAGTCATGAATCAACTGCGCACCGACTTGACGCTCGACGCCTATCGCGATCTCGTCGCCGCCATGCGACCACAAGGGTATGAACTATATGCGTTATACGCCGACGATGTCATCGTCTCGCTTGCGGGGATTGAGCTCCGCGTCAATCTATATCTCGAGAAACACGTCTTCATTTACGACCTCGTGACGTGCGTGAACCATCGCTCAAAGGGATATGGCGAGATGTTGCTTCACTTCATTCATGAATACGCACGCGACAGTGGTGCCAAATATGTCGCCCTCGAGTCCGGACTGGCAAGGACCGAGGCGCATCGCTTTTATAAAGACAAGATGGACTACGCCATCACGAGCTATTCGTTCCGAAAACAGCTTTGAATTCTATGTAACAAAAAAGGAAGAGCCGAACGCTCTTCCCGTCTTTATTATATCGCGATTCTCGAACCAAAAACAGACTGTGTTCTCCTAAATCCATCCACTATACTGTGAAGACAGCCTGACTGAAGGAGAGATAAAGCATGACCGATGACATGAAACCGCTCGACCCCGGCCCGTTTTTCCACGGAACGAAAGCCGAACTGAAACTTGGAGACTTGCTTGAACCGAAGCGACGCTCGAACTATCAAGACAAGCAGTCGAACTACATCTATTTCACGGCCACTCTCGACGCCGCCAAGTGGGGAGCCGAACTGGCGAGCGGAAATGCGCGTGAACGAATCTACGTCGTCGAACCGACGGGCGACTTCGAGAACGATCCGAACTTGACGGACAAGCGCTTCCCCGGAAATCCGACCCGGTCGTACCGGTCGAACGCCCCGCTCAAAGTCGTAGCCGAACTCGGGGCTTGGGAACGCCACCTTGACGATGTGATCGCGCATATGCGCGACTCACTTGAGAAACTGCGACACGCTGGAGAAGATATGATTGAAGACTGACACGAAGTAGATACACCTTGAATAAATCGTACAGGAAGCGCTGATATTCTGGAGAAATCGATTATAACAAGCTTAATGCATGGATTAATCGAGTCAAATCACAATCTGAAGATTAATTTATCATAGGTTTCTCATAATATTGAGCGAATTCAATCACTATGACTGGCTATCCGTCTTGATGAAAAGAAAGTAAAAATCCCACTCGCGATGGCTGAGAACACAATTTTAAAAAGAGAGTTGTGAGTAAAACCATCAATCACATATCCCTTCAGCTTTTGCAATAAAGCGGCTTCCGGAATCCAATCAATCACATAACCGATTCCTAAGATTGAAGGAAGACTCATTAACAAGTACACCGAGACAAAAAAGAGCATAAACGACTTCGTGTTCACCATCTTTACCTCCTTAGTTTTACGATAATCAAGTACTAAAAGAAAGCGGATGACATCAGTGTGTGATGCCGTCCGCTTTCTTTTGATTCATCTTTTGAAATGAGCCATCCGCATTCACAAGTGTGAACGGATCCGCGAGCGACGCGGCCGTCTCCGTTTGAGACATCGTCTCTTCCGTGACGACCGCCTCTTGGCGTCGTAATCGGAACGCCCGCTCGAGGCGGCTCGTCAGCAAGTTGCTGAGGAAGACGAGCAGTGACAGGCCGAGAGCCGGAACGAGGAACATATGGTTCGTCATCCATGTCGTCGCTGTGAACTGCGTGAAATAAAAACCGAACATCGACGACCATTCAAACAGCGTCGGTCGGACCCCTTCAAACAGGAAGACGGTGCCTCCGAAAAAGACGCCGAACAACGACAGATGAATGAGCAACATGAGTGTTTGCACGAACTGTTGCATGAAGACGATGACCAACGTCGGAACGAGGTGCGGCCATAAGTGTCTCCTTGTCCGGTGCCACACACTGCCGCCCAACGTCTCGGCGACAATCATAAACTCTTGTTTGAGCAATTGCCGGACCTCTGTAATGAGATAAAGCGTGACCGCAGGCAAGCCGAGCGCCACGAACACCGTCAACTGCAGCGTCACGCGGTCCAGCAGCGGCGGCACCATGGTCGAATCCGCGAAGAAAAAGGACGGGAATAGCATCATCATAGCCAATAAAGAAATCGGTAGAATCAAAAACCCGTCTAACACCATTTTGAAGATTCGGTTCACGCGCGCCCCGCGAAACGCGAGTGGAATCCCAATCAATAGGCCGAACGCCATCCGTCCGAGCGCAACGGTCGCACAAATACCGACCGTCCACTTAAAGCCTTCAATCATCATCTGGAACAAGTCGTTGCCGGCCCGGTCGGTACCGAGCCATTGATCTTTCGACGGTTCAAGCGGTGGAATGCCAATCAACCGACCTTCGTCGGAGTAACGGTTCAAAAATTGGTCGACTTGGCCATCGCGGAATACGGTATTCCCGATACTTAGTAACAGCAAGCTGGCAAAAATGACGAACCCGATGATGAAAATCGGGTCCCGCAGTAACGTGCGTCGCATCAAATCCCTCCTTTCCAGGCGTTCGGGATGAGCCATTCTGCTACCAAATCCAATATGAAAATCGGGATATAGACGACCAACAAGATTACGAGCAGGATTGGCATGACCGGATTATAGACGGCGAACCGGAAAATCCCTTGCACGTTGAACAAATACTCGATAATCAACAGACTCGAGAGCACCGTGATCAAGTTCGAGCGGAAAAAGAGGTAGAAGCGGTACACCAAATTCGGCAGCAAGTGTCTCCAGAACAGGGCGGCCGGTCTGACGCCTTTGGCCCGGGCCAGTTCGAGAAACAACGACACCTCCTCCTCGAGGATATGTTTCGTCAACCACTTGAGGAAGAAGAACAGAATCGTGAGCGTCAACGTCACAATCGGCAAAAAGCGTATGTATTCGGCGAACCCACCTGCGACTTCAATTCGATCGAACCCTGTCTTCTTATAAATCGTGATGGCAAGAAATTGCGAGAAGATGAGCCAAAACAAATCTGGAATCATCTCGAGCGTCAGGCTCGTTTGCTGGAGCACCGTGCGCACGCGCTTCCCGCTCCGATAAAAGAAATAGGCGTACAGAAGGGCGAACCCGACCGAGACGATGAGTGACGTCATAAAGATGATGACCGTCTCTTTCATGAGCGGGGCGAGGTCTGGCAATAACGGTAACTCGCGTTGTGCGGTTACGTTGTAGTATGTAATCTCGTCGAGTTTCGCCAACTGACTGAATTGTTGTTGAATCCCGTTCCAGTAATTTGATGGCACGAACTCGAGTTCCACGACGAGTGACGGCAAGGCACTGATTGCAATCAATATAAATAGCGTGATGAAAAACTGAGCCGATTTTTGAGCAATCCAATTCATCCGATTCTCTCCTTTTGTGACATGAGTTTCTATTCTCTCAATGATTAGCCGCCTAAAACACAGTCAAAAAGAACTCTCTCCAAAATAAAACATTTTCTCGATACAAAAGTAAAATAAAACCATATGTGTGTTTTTTGATTCTATCACAGTAATATTGTAAATAATAACAATATTCAAAAAATAAAGAGCTGAATTATGCTATCTTTAAATTACGCACATACTCTGAGACAACTTTAAATGTGCTAGCTACATTGAACATCCCAATCAATAAGCAAATAAAAAAGTATTCCTTCATGAAAGGAACACCTTAGTATGTTGAAAATAGAACGTCACCATCTTCAGACCGTAACTCATAGTCGACGAGCGTCTTCAACTCCTGCGTGAGCGTGATTGTGCATTCATATTCAATACCAGGACCGAACGGGATATCGGGACGATTGCGCGTTTCGTGCGGTACGCCATTCAAATATACATCGATATCACGGGCTTTAGCACCGTTATCGATTACATAGCACATTCCCGTCTCTGTCTTGTAGCGACTATGAATCCGATCATATGTATCTGGAACCGTCACGAGCAACACTAGAATGAATAGCACGAGCGATCCAATAGACGCAAACAACTTTCCTAACTTTCGTCCTCTCCACCATTGGACGAAATACATGATCGTCGCACCCATAAGTGCGAGCGCAATACACCAAAACCCAATTATATCAATCAAACTTATCACCTCATCTTTTTATACGGGTGCTGCCAGACAAAGTTTCATCACCATTTCATTTTCAAGGAGACCTTCATGACACACTTTCTCAAAGTACAAAACCTCTCCATCTTGCTCGCACTCTGCCTACTTTTAAACATTCAACTACTCGCCAACAGCGGACGGATTCATTTGTTAACGGGTGATGCTTATATTCCAGCCATCACTATAATCGGCCTTATTTCACTCTTCGTGTTCACGCGGCTCATCGTTAAACGAATCAGGCAACTCGCCCCTTCACCATGGAACCTCTCCCTATACGTGTTATGGCTCCCCTATTTGGCGCTGTTCACCTATGTCTGGACACGCATCATCCCCGCCCCTAGTGAAGCGGCATGGCCGAGTCGGGTCGTCGGGCTATTGATCATCGCGCTCACATTCACGTTCCCGCTCTATGTGTTCATCGTCCATATGGTCGCCCGCTCCAAACAACCAACGATGTAACCTAAAAACGTGTGCGACCCGAAGCGGGTGCACACGTTTTTTCATGAGAGTTCCTGTCTCCGCTTCTGCCACGCCACCAACAAAATACTGATGATGACGAGCAGGAACCACGACGACAGCTTGCCGAGGTCAACGAGCGCCCAACCGCTCAACTGGTTCGGATATGTCCAACCGTTGTAGAACGTGACGATATTTTCCGCGAACCAGATGAAGCAGGCAATCAAAAAGAAGGCGACGACGACGGGCATCGTGAAACGGCGGTCGTCGAGCCGGTACGTGACGATGGCACGGCCGAAGACGAGAAAGACGAGACCAATCAACACCCAGCGCAAATCGAGCCAAATGTGATGCCAAAAGAAGTTGAAATAGATGGCGATTCCCAGGCCGAACGCGATGAGCGGTGGAGGCATCTTGAGAAACTCCAAATCAAGGCGGCGCCACGACTGGACGACGTAGCTGCCGACGCTCGCATACATGAACCCCGCATAGAGCGGGACGCCCCAAACTTTCGTCAACGCCTCGTCGGGATAGCTCCATGACCCCATCTGGACTTTGAACAGCTCGAGGCCGAGCCCGATAACGTGGAACCAACTGATGACCTTCACTTCTTCCATCGTCTCGAGCCCGGTCTTGACGAGCACGACTTGGACGAATAGGCACCAAATGAGGAGGACGTCGTAACGCGGAATCGGAAAGTCGAACCATTTCGTCAACGCGAGCGCCCCGAAGATGGCGACCGGGAAGATGCAACTGAGTGCCTGTTCGTAACCGAAGATGAACAAATAACGGATGCTCCGCATCGTAATCACCTACAATTCGATGTATTCGTAAAGGAATGACGACTCACCGTCAAAGAAGCGCGGATCGTAGAGGCCGAGCCGCTCATCATCCTCGACGACGACAACGAACGGGGACCACTGTTTGAGCGTGATCGCTTCTTTATTTTCAGCGAAGAGCGGATTCAAATCGGCATCGTCCGCACTCGTCAACTCGTATTGGACCTCGGGTTCTTGATAAACCGAGTCACTGTAAATCGACACCGACTCATCGGTCTTTGTGACGACCGTGAACTGGGTCGGGATGAACGAGGCCGACAGCGCCACTTCATCGTGATCGGCGGCATACGACTGATACAAGTACGCCCCTTGCGCACTTTGAATCAAGACGTGCACGACGATCGCTGCCCAGGCGTAGCGATACACCGTATGACTGATGTCAGTTCGCCATGCGATCAGCCAGGCGACGAGGAAAATGCCCCAATAGACGAAATCAACGATCGGGATGACACCGAACGTGACCCGGACATCCGATAACGGTTCGAAGTAACCCGTCCCCCAGGCGTTGAACAAGTCTGCCGTGTTATGGATGAACACGGACAAGAGCGCCCACCAGAAGTAACGGATATCGGTCACCTTGAACAAGAGGCGCACGAGTATGTAAATGAGTAGCGCGAACAACGGGACGAGGAAAATCGAATGAGTGATGCCGCGGTGCCACATCTGATACATCCCTTCCGTGTCCCATAACCGCGAGATGACGTCACTATCTGGGATTTGGCTCCCGACGAGCGTCGTGACGAACAAAGCACGTTTTTCGTTTTTCTGAAGCTCTCGCTTGTCGGCCGCCCCGTAGAGCGTCAGACCGAAGAGCGTATGTGTGATGGTGTCCACCGGTCTCCTCCTTTTGGACGGAAAAGACATCCCCCTCATGACGAGAAGGATGTCCGTCCTAGCTTATTTCTCTTGGTCCATTTTCATGGCGCGTCTTGCGACGACAGCGACAAAAATGACAGCGACAATCGGAATGATTAATGGCATCCAATCTAACATCCGCCTGTCCCCCTTCTACAAGTGTCGCAAGCAGTATATCATACCTTCATTTCAATCGTTTCAGTGAATGCTCGCCTTCGCATATCGTTCGGCCATCGCCTCGATCGTCTCGCGCAAATGGTCGCGGAGCGTGATCGGTTCGAGCACCTCGACTTGCGTGCCGAGCGACAAGAGCCAGAAGACGAACCCGTCGGATACGGCCGCATCGAAGCGGATGAGGAAGCGTTCTCCGTCTTGAGTAATCGAGACGTCTTCGCCGAGCTTGTCGAAGATGACCGGGAGGACGCGCTCGTCGACGGCAAGGACGATTTCCTCGTCGAGCCCGTTGTACATATTGAACGACTTTTGGAAGTAGTCATCCGGCAAATGATGTTTCATGCGCGGCGTATCATCCTCGACAATCTCTGAGTTGACGATGCGGTCGACGCGATAGTTTCGGATTTCCCCGATCGACTCATCGATGCCAATCAAATAATATTGCTCATGGTTCCAGTGCAAGTCAATCGGATTGACGACATAACGCTCGCCGTCACGGCGAAGCGGGAACGTTCGCTTCGTGGCGTCAAAGCCGACGACGTCCGTATATTGGAACGAGATTGCCTTTTGTTCTTGGATCGCGCGCTGGATGCGATCGATATGGTAAGGAATCTGTCCGTGTTTCTTCTTCGGTGTCTTGATGATCGACTGGAGCGTTTCCGCTTCCGGAATACTCGTCAGTTTTTGAAGTTTTTCGACGATCCGCTCTGTCACGTCCTCCGAGATGAACTTCGCCGCGACGATGGCGTCGACCATCATCCGGAGCTCATGGATTTCAAACAAACGGGCCGAATGCCAATATTTTTTGGCGAGGCCGTTCTTCTCGAGCTCATCCTGCACCTCGAACCCCGAATCGGTCAATGCTTGGATGTCGTCTTTCACTGATTTTTTTGCTAACTTAGAAGTATCTCCGATCGTAGATAAATATTCGAGCAAGTCTTCTAACGTCTTTGGATGATTATCATCTGTGTGGCGTTCGAAAAACCGTCTCACCTCGAGTAACCTTTCTCGGTTGTTCACGGTTTAATCCCCTTTCACTTCTCTATGTAAAATATGTATAAACAGACAGTAGCATGTTATTTCCATGAAATAAAGGTATTTTCCATTACAAATCGTTTAAGGAGGCCCTTCCGCAGTGAAACATTACGCGCACGTCAACGGCACGAAAATCGAATATATGGACCGCGGTCACGGTCCGGTCATCGTTCTGATTCATGGGACCCAATCATCGAGCCTCGAACCGTACCATGTGGACCGGCTCGTCGTGTCCGGTTTTCGGGTCATAGTCCCATCCCGTCCCGGCTACGGTGAGACTCCGTACTCATTTTCGGCTTCACCGCAAGCGTTCGCCACCAACCTACGTCGTTTGATGGAAATCATGGCAATCGATCGGTATCACGTGTACGGCATTTCGGCCGGTGGCCCGACGGCAATCGAGCTCGCATCGCAGAACGACCACGCGCTCAGCCTGACGCTCGCTGCCGCTGTGACGAGCGTCGTCGACTTCCCCTATCGGCAATACATCAGCCGTAACGTCGCCCAGCCTGCGTTCATCGCGCTGCAATTTGCGATGAAACAGTTCGTCGCCCGCGCCATTCAAAAACAACCTTTCGAGGCGACGGCCCGCATGATTCAATCGACGAGCCTGCTCGCACTCGATGTCATCCGCGACGAAGTGACCCCGTACGATATCTTCCTATTGAAACGAGTCGCTAGCCAAATGGCGTTCGGTCTCGGTGCCCAGTTCGACCTGCGGCAACAAGTGACCGATGAAGCGCTGCTCGGGGTGACGTGCCCGACGTATATCGTCCACTCCAAAAATGACAAGGCCGTGCCGGTCCGCCACGCGCATCACGCGAAACGGCTCATCCCGCACGCCCAGCTCACCATCTTGAACAGCCCCGGCCATTTGATTTGGATTGGTCGTCAAGCACGGAAGAGCGAGCAACAGATTGAACGCTTTATCCGCTTCAACTCATAAGACGCCATTCTAGGCGTCTTTTTTAGTCGCCTGGTTCGAGCAGATTGATCAATTTTTCCGTCACGTCAGCCGGAAGGCGGTAGCCGATATTTGTGTCGTCCGCGTCATAAAGACTGCTTACCGACTTCGCATCATCGTTGAGCCAAAGGTAATAGCGGTCCGTCTCCCCGTCCTCGAAGCGGATTTCGATATCGTATTCCGGCCCAACCACATTGGCGACACCTGGAATTTCGTCTGCCTCACGCAGCATGTCTTCGAACACTCGAATCGATTCCGGTTCGTCGAACGTGACGATATCGCGCTCTTGAAAACTGCTGAATCCGTCCGATTCCGAGACGCGGACTTCTTCAATCCCATCCGTCCGAAAATCGTTCGAGCCACAACCGGTCAACGTAAGGGCTAACGTGAAAAGAGCAAAGACTGACATATGTCTTCGTTTCATAAAAGGGGCTCCTTTAACTGTGTTTGGTAGCTATACGTAATTCAAAAAAAGTTACACATCACACGTCAATCACTTACTCGTCCACCCCGAGCACTTGAATCAACTGATTCGTCATATCTCTCGACACGCGATAGATGAGATGCGGATGCGTCACATCCATCAAAAAGCTCGGTTGATGTTTCTGTCCGAGCCAAAGATGATACTGTGCCATCATCCCGCCCTTCCAATGAAGCTCCAAGTCAAAGTCCGGTTCCCCGTGAATGGAATCTTCGAGCGCATCATCTGCATTACGCAGCATGTCCGCGAACGATCTCACTTTTTCGATTCCATTGAACATGATGAAATCTGTCTCATTGAACGAACCAATTCCTGACGACTCAGCAACTCTCGCTTGAATCATCTCTTCTCTATTCAACTCATTCTCCTCTGAGTTCATAAATGCTTTGAACATCGCCGAAGCCCCTGTGAAGATTGCCCGATCTAGTTTCATGTCCATCACCCCATTCATGTTGATCGTTATCTTTTACGAAAATCCGGATGAAAGGTTTCACAAATTTTGACATCGGATCATTCAGGCCTGTTTTCGCATTCGCTCCAAGAAAATCGGCAATATGTTCAATAGAATCGAGATGCTCGTTAAGACCCACCACGCTCGTCCCATACCTGGTATGACATCCGCCAACGCACTCCAATCCTCCGCTTCGACCCAGACTGATAAATAGCTGTAATCTGCACACACCGTCAATGCGGTCAAGGACAACGCAATCGCCATCGGTAGCTTATAGTCTTTCCCGATGCTGAACGTATACAAATTGAACAGTGTCGCCCCAATCGCGAGCAATCCTAAAACCATCCACACGTAAATCATCCCCTATGCTATATGTAATTTATTCCCTATTTCTAGAATAGCATATAGAGTTCATTCTGTAGGTAAACAAAAAAGCCAAGCCGAAGCTCAGCTCTTCCTTATTGATACGTCCAACCGGTCAGGCTCGCAGTTGCGCCTTCATAGCGCAACTGTTTCTCGAGCTCGCTCGGGAAGACGCGGAGCGTGGCGACCGCCTCACCGTCATTGACGAAGCATTCGACACTTGACGAGTCGACGAACACGTGAAGCGACGTCACATGAATCGCTTTCGTCCGTGTCGTGCCAAACTCGGTCGCGAACGGCTCTCCGGCATTCGTCCGGTCGATCGTCAATTCGCCTGCCGTCGCGTCGTAACGGATGACGAGTGACTCATTCTCGACCTGAAGCAGGTCGAGCGTGAAGTCTGACCCATCCGTTTTCACCTCAAGCTCATACCGGTCCGGTGTCGCGACGCTGATTGATGTGCCGGACGCGTCGAGGAATGTGTCTTTGCGAAGCGTTGTCATCTCCGCCACCGGACGCTGCTTGAGCATCCCTTCCTCAATTGTGAGCACACGCGGTAACGTCAAGGCGTGGGCCCAACCGAAGCGGTCCGTCGGATACTCGATTTCAGGGAGTCCCATCCAACCGACGAGAACGCGTCGTCCGTCCTGTTCTGTCGTCTGTGGGGCGTAAAAATCAAACCCGAAGTCGAGCTCCTCGAACGCTCCGTGGGTGAATGTTAACGTCTCAACGTCGAGCTTGCCGATCAAGAACCCAGACTGATAGATGTTGTGATAGCGATGCCCGTCCGGTTCAATCCCTTGCGGCGAGAAGACGAGGACGTGCTGCCCATTCAGTTCGAACACGTCGGGACATTCCCACATGTAGCCGAACGAATCGAGTCCCGTCTTGATTTCACCGAGGAACGTCCAGTCATCCAAGTCGACCGAGTGATACAAGACGACGCAACCCGTCTCGTCCGTACGTTGTGCGCCGACGACGGCGTAATAGGCGCCGTCCTCGAGCCACACTTTCGGGTCACGGAAATGTTCCGTGTACCCGGCCGGCACGTCCGGAATCGCGACATTGCGACGTTCGATCTTGCCATCCCGCAACACGCCGAGCACTTGCGAGGCGTGACGCGTCCAGTCATCCGTCCGGTGATTGCCCGTGTACATGACGTGGAGTTCCCCGTCTTTCACGAACCCGCTGCCTGAATAGGCACCGTGTGAATCTTCGGTCGTCTCCGGGACTAACGCCACCCCGCGGTCCGTCCACGTGACGAGGTCGGGTGATGTGACATGATACCAGTGTTTGAGACCGTGTACCGGTCCGAGCGGGAACCACTGATAGAACATGTGATATTCCCCGTTGTAATACGTGAATCCGTTCGGGTCGTTCAGGAGTCCCGTCGGCGGTTGGATATGATATCCGAACCGCCACGGGGAAGCTGCCGTCTTCGTGCGGAGCGTCTCCATCTCGAGGGCACTCACGTCACGTAACGAGCGGTAACGCTCTGCCTTCGTCCAACTCATAACATCACTTCCTTTTCATTATGCTGCTTGTTTGACTGCTTCTTTTTTCGCTTGGCGTTTCGCGAGCACGAACGTCAATCCGAAGGCAACCGCGAAGGCGATAGCCATACCGATGATATACGAGACGATTGACGCTGGTGCGATTGAGATGATCCCTGGAAGACCTGCCGCACCGAGGGCAACGGCGAGGACTTCACGTCCGACGATGAACGCCGAGGCGACGCCTGAACCGATGATGGCCGCGATGAACGGATAACGAAGTTTCAAGTTGACCCCGAACATTGCCGGTTCCGTGATGCCGAGGAGTGCCGAGATCCCAGATGCTGAAGCGACACCTTTCATCTTTTGGTCACGTGTCAAGAAGAAGACAGCGAGTGTGGCCGCACCTTGCGCGACGTTCGACATGGCTGCGATTGGGAAGATGAATGATCCACCCGTACGTGCGATATCGGCAAGAAGCTGTGTCTCGATGGCGATGAAACTGTGGTGCATCCCTGTGATGACGATCGGTGCGTACAAGAGACCCATGACGAGACCGCCGAAGAAGCCGAGTGAGTCGTACGTCCAAACGAGACCGTCGATGATCAAGTTACCCGCTTCGCGTGTGATCGGTCCGACGAAGGCGAACGTGACGAACGCCGTAATGAGGAGCGAGAGGAGCGGTGTGAGCAAGATATCGAGTGATGCTGGCATGAATTTGCGAATATTGATTTCAAGTTTCGACAAGATATAAGCGGATACGAGGACCGGTAACACTTGTCCTTGGTAACCGAGTTTCTCGATTTCAAAGCCGAGAATGTTCCAAACCGGAATATCACCGACCGTTGCTTGCGCATAGGCGTTGACGAGATCCGGGTGAACCATGATCATCCCGAGCGCGGCGCCGAGGTACGGATTACCCCCAAACCGCTTGGCGGCGGAGAACCCGATCAAGACGGGCAGGATGACGAAGGCGGCGTTCGCGAACGTGTTGATCATCGCGGCGAGATCGGCGATGCCTGGGTACTGATCGATGAGTGAGCTTCCTTCGAAGAACAAATCAGGTGCCGTGAGCAAGTTGTTGATCCCCATCAAGAGACCGCCGGCGACGATGGCCGGGATGATTGGGACGAAGATATCAGACAACATTTTGACGAACTGTTGGAGCGGGTTGCCTTTCTTCGCGCCGGCCGACTTGACGTCGCTTGTCGACATATCGCCGAGGCCTGTCAATTCAGCGAACTCAGCGTACACCTTGTTAACCGTACCTGCACCGATGATGATTTGATACTGGCCACCGGTCGAGAACGTTCCTTTGACGACGTCGAGGGCGTCAAGTTTCTTCTCGTCGACTTTCGATTCGTCGTTCAAGACGAGGCGGAGCCGGGTCGCACAGTGGGCCGCGGCGGCGACGTTGTCTTTCCCGCCGAGAGCCTCTAAAATCGCTTCTGCTTCTTGTCTGTAGTTCATGCTGGTTTCCCTCCTAGCGTTTCAAGTACGCGTTGTTGTGTTGGTATGGCTGGAATCGCGCCGTATGCCGTGCACGTCAATGCGCCGGTCACGTTCGCGTATTCAATATCCTTTAGTAAACGGTCGTCATCGATGCCTAGAGTCGCTAAGCGATACAAGTAGGCGCCGACAAAGGCATCACCCGCTCCCGTCGAATCGACGCTTTCAATTTTCACTGAAGCGATGACGTCTTTGACGTCTTTCGTCGCAATCAGCGTCCCGCGCGAGCCGAGTGTGATGGCGATTCGTTTCGCACCCGTTTCGAGAAGCGACGCGATCGCTTCGTCTAAATCGTCAAGCCCGGTCAATAAATGCGCTTCCTCCTCGCTCAACTTGACGAAGTCTGCTTCGGCGATGAAGTGGAGCGAATCTTGTTTGAACGCCTCGAGGTCGGTCACAAGCGCGTCACGGTAGTTCGGATCGAACGAGACGAACAGGCCGTCACGCTTGGCGAACTGGAGCAGTTTGAAATAAGCGTTCTTTAACTCACCGTCGAGGAGTGCCGTCGCCGATCCGAAATGGACGATGTCCCCAGGCTTGAAGGCCGACAAATCAATCGACTCGAACGCATAATCGCCGTCGCTACCGCGGCGGAACGTGAAGTCCCGTTCCCCGTCTTCTTGAATCGACACGAACGCGAACGTCGTGTCACCTTCCTCAACTAGATTCTCGACGCCGACGCCGTTGTCGACGAGCGTCTGTTTTAAAAATCGTCCGAACGGGTCTGCCCCGACTTGACCGAGGAAACTCGAATTTCCTCCGTGTTTACTGACGACTGCCGCGACGTTTGCCGGTGCGCCCCCTGCTTTCTTTACGAATGTCGTCCCGTTGACGAGGTCGCTCGATGCGTCCTCGCAAACCCAATCAATCAATAGTTCACCAATGCAATGTACGGTGTTCATCCGTCCACCTCCATGTCTGAATGTCGTGCTTCGTATCACTTATCGAACCGGTTCCAAAAATGAATAAAAAAATGTTGCGGAACCGGTTCCGCAACACAAATGTAATCGATTTAATTTAAAATGTCAACGCTTTCTCGCAGTTTTAATTCAAAAGTTGTGAACGTTTTCATTGGGATGGTTTCGCCTGTTAACAATTGGAGAATCATGTCAGCCGCACGAGACCCTGTCCGACGGTATGGAAGATGCACCGTCGTGATCGCTGGATGGAGCACTTCGGTGAAATCATAGCCGCCGAATCCGCTCACCGAGATATCCACCGGCACCGATTTTCCACCATTGGCGAGCCCTTTCAAGACACCGAAGGCGATGTTGTCGGTCGCACAGACGATGAGCGTCGCGTCATCGGTCGCCTCGGCAATCCGTTCCCCAATCGGGATCGCGTCGTCAATTTTGAACGTCGTCGTATACGTCGTTACGTTCGCGCCTGCTTCTTTGAACGCATGCAGAAAACCGTCACGCCGCGCCTGTCCGACGGCGATGTCGTATGGACCGACACCGACATATAGGACGTCACGGTGACCCCATTCCATGAACTGCTTACCGAGGGCGAACGCCGCATCGTAGTCGGGATAGACGAGGCTATGGACCTGTTCATGCTCTTGACCGATCAATAGGACCGGAATTTGGATATCGTTGATCGCCTTCAAGTGCCGCGGCGTCACGGTCGTCCCGAGCCAGATGATGCCGGCCACTTTCTGTTTTGCCAAGTTATATAATTGCTCGATCTCGCGTTCGGTCTGTTGGGCCGTGTTGACGACGAGCATTTGATAACCGCGCTCGGTCAACCGCTCGTCGATGCCCATCATCGTACGCGAAGCCGCATAGGAATCAAGACGAGGGACGATGACACCAATCATTTTCGTCTGTTTCGACTTTAAGCTTTGCGCAAACTGGTTCGGTTCATAGTTCGTCTCTTGAATGACCCGCTCGATTTTCTCGCGTGTCGCTTGTCCGACCGACCCCCCGTTCAAATAACGAGAGACGGTACTTTTGGCGACCCCGGCCAGTTTGGCGATGTCGTTGATTGTCACTTGTTTCATCGGTAAAACCTCCATACGAAAAAACTGACGCGTCAGACGCCGTCAGTTCAGTGGTTGATTACATATCGCTTTTTAAAGTTTAAATAGTAAAGGCCGTTCCGTTTCTCGAAGCCGTTCTTCTCAAGGACACGGCGTACCGCTTCCTGATGTGGACTCGTCGGCGGGATGCCGGCGCGGACGGTATGTCCTTCTCTTAAGTCGGATTGTTCGAGCGCGAGGCGCAAGCCTTCTGTCGCATAGCCATTGCCCTTGAAGGCGTCGAACACCATCAAATCGAGCTGATAGACGCGAGCGAGTTTCAAGAGCAACACTTTTCCGACGATTTGCCCGTCAACGAGGAGATCATAATAGAAGTCCTCCCCATAACTATGCTCATCGGCCGAGTATACCTGCTCTGCCCCCATCTCGACAAAGATGCCTTTTAACTCTTCGGCTGAGATGCCGTAAGAACTTTGACCATATTTTTTAAAATGCTCATATTCGATCTCATCAATCTGACGAATAGGTTGACGCACGATTTCCATCCCGTGCCCTCCTTAACAGTTATCTCATAGTCTTTCCAAACTCATTATATACGAACGGCGGCGTGAAGCGCAAAAGATAACCGAAATCAGACCGGTTCAATGTGAATATGGACCGAATCGACAGCATGATGTTCGTCGAGCTCCCGTTCGATGTCATCACACAAATCGTGCGCCTCCTCGACGGTGAGACTTCCTTCAACGGCAATCGTCACATCGAGCATGACATGGTTACCGAGGTGACGTCCTTTGATTTCACGCACTTCCTTGACGGCATCGAAATGCTGAATCGTCTCTTCGTAGGAATCGACGAGATCCGGCGGGAATCCGTCAGAGAGCTGATGTGTCGCATCGAGAAAGATTTGAATCGCGGTCCGAATGATCATTCCCGCAATCAAGACGGCGAGAACCGTATCCATCCAAGGCAATTTAAAGTAAGCGAAGAGAACGCCGAGCGTAGCCCCGATCGAGATCATGGCATCGGCCAAATTATCTTTCGCGGCCGCTTTCAAGGCGAGCGACCGGGTTTTCTTGGCCAAGTTCGAATTGTACACATACACGCCGAACATGACAAGTGCACTTAAGAACGCGACGACAGCAGCAAGCGGGTTCGGTTCGACGTATTCACCACCGATTAGAGTGGCGATGCTGTTCAATAGAACGAACACCCCGACGGCGACCATGATCAGCGATGCGACGAGCGCGGCGAGTGTCTCCATTTTGGCGTGACCGTATTTATGTTCGGCGTCTCGGGGCAGTGCGGCGATGCGAATGCCGATATAGACGGCGATTGATGCGATGATGTCGGTCGTATTATTGAATCCGTCGGCGAGGACGGCCTCCGAATTGTACACCAAACCGAAGACGACTTTTAATACAGATAAGACCAAATACATCGTGATCGATAAAATGGCGCCTTTAAGCGCTTTTGGTGGATGAGTTGTCGACTGCATCCGACCACCTCCTTTTTAGCTAAGTCAGTATACCAGTTGAGATTCATGTGGGCATAGAGAAACAGTGTTTCCCACAGCCAATAAAAATGGAATATATTCCCGGTGGTTTCGTTGTTCGAAAATTATGGTAAAGTAAATGGGAAGAGACAACAGGGTTATCCCCATAAAAGAGGTGAAACAAATGTTTACGGAACGTGATGGAATCAAGCTTCGGTTGGAACAAATTGACAGATTGCTCGCTGATTTGAACCGAGAAGCAAAACAATTGATGGCTCGTCTACGCGAACTCGACGCAAGCGGTGAAAACCCGCATGAGGTCACCCTCAAGCCGGAAGATCGTGACACGCTCAAATCGTCAATCGACGAAACGCTCGAGGCGCTCCAGAGCCGCTCGAAACGCCCGATTAACCCGAACGACGAGAAGAAGAAAGAACTTGCCTCCCACAAGGCACTCATCGACGAGTTATCGGATTTACTCAGCAAGAAAAAATGAGACGCTTCTGCGTCTCATTTTTTCAGTAAGGAGAAACTATGACTTATATCGTTACAACTTGTTTACGCCCGACTGAGGCAACCATCGAACGGGCCGAGGCCCATGCGGCGACTTATGGCGCCCATTTCGTCACCCGTCGCAAACATTCCATCGACACGTTAAAACAACGTCACCATGCCGGCGTGCTCGTATTTGATAAACGTCGCGTCGAATACACCCCTCTCGCCGGAGATGAACCGTTCTTTTTCCACCCATCGAGCTCGGTGTTCCGTGTGAAGCAGCTTGCGCGTGGCGGGAACGATCCGCTCGTCGATGCCGCCGCAATCAAACCGGGTGACCGGGTCCTCGACTGTACGCTCGGGCTCGGCTCCGACAGTATCGTCCTCAGTCATGCCGTCGGTCCGTCGGGTCGCGCCGTCGGGATCGAGAGCGAATTTGTCACAGCGATGCTCGTCAAGGAAGGGCTAACCGTTTGGGAAGAAAAAGAGCCCGCCGTCAATGAGGCGATGCGTCGGCTCGAGGTCGTTTGGACGGATGCCCTCACCTATTTGAAGACATGCCCGGACGATTCATTCGATGTCGTCTACTTCGACCCAATGTTCGAAAAGACGATTTCAGAATCGGTTCACTTGAACCCATTACGATCCCTCGCCAACACGAATCCGCTGTCTCTTGAACTCATGATGGAGGCCCGTCGTGTTGCATCCAGACGAATTGTCCTAAAGGCTCACTTTGAGAGTGCGACGTTTGAAACGTTTGGTTTTAAAAAGATTGTTCGTAAAACATCCAAATTTCATTACGGCATCATCGATGTAGAGACTTGACCCCTTAGGTCTTTAGGACCATTCGGGACGAAAGTCTCTTTTTTAAATTATTATTTTCTGAATATTGACATTAATCAGACACAAGTTTAACGTTGGATTCAAGCTCACACAATATCCCATTATTTTCACAGGAGGTTAGTACAAATGAAAAAACGTTCCATCCGTCGTACGACGCTCGCCGTCGCATTGACATCGGTCATGAGCGTCAGTGCGATCCCGGCCGTCGGTGCCGCTCCACTCGCCGCCTCACCGTTGCCAACCCCAAGCTCGACCGCTCCATTCGATCACAACATCATCGATGAGGATCGGCTCGCTAAAGCGCTCGAGAAACGAGGCGTCATCAAAAAAGGGCTTTCGGCCACCGAGCGCCAAAAAGCCGTCGATGCCTATATCGAGAAGAAACAAGGCGGTGCGAAAGACGTCCATAAGCACGACGATAAGTTAGACAAAAAAGCAGCCAAAGCAAAAGAGAAGATACATAACCAATTCGAGAAAGAATCGAAACGTCTCCTCGACAAAGCGAAAAAAGGACAAGCGAACTATCGCAAAGGCAAGCCGAACGGTCAAGTCAAAGTCGACCCGGCCAAACAGGCAGGCTATAACGGCGCCGTCCGTGAAGACAAAGTCCTCGTTCTTCTCGTCGAGTACAGCGACTTCAAACATAACAACGTCGTTCAAGAAGAAGGTTATCTCTATAGCGACAACTTTAGTAAAGAACACTACGAGCAATACATGTTCGGCGACGAATCGTTCGAACTGTTCAACGGTGAGAAAGTCCAAACGTTCAAACAGTACTATGAGGAACAGTCGGGCGGCAGTTACACCGTCGACGGCACTGTCTCAGACTGGTTGACCGTCCCGGGCACAGCGAAAGATTACGGCGGTGACAATCCGGCCGGCGGGAATGACAACATCGGGCCAGGTCCGCGTCAACTCGTTAAAGACACGTTGAACGCGGCAGTCGCGTCAGGATTAAACCTTGCAGATTACGATGAATACGATCTCTATGACCTCGATGGTGACGGCGACTTCAATGAGCCGGACGGCTTGGTCGACCACTTGATGATCATCCATGCTGGTACTGGCCAAGAAGCTGGGGGCGGTGTCCTCGGTGATGACGCAGTCTGGTCACACCGTTGGGTCGTCGGCAACAGTCCTTACCGCGTAGCCGGAACGACAGCAGACGTCCCGTACTGGGGCGGTCAAATGGCGGCATTCGATTACACGATTCAACCGGAAGACGGCGCAGTCGGCGTCTTCGCTCACGAATACGGTCACGACCTCGGTCTTCCAGATGAGTACGATACACAGTACACAGGTCAAGGCGAACCGGTCCAATCATGGTCAATCATGAGCGGCGGCAGCTGGGCTGGTAAAGTGGCGGGTACAGAGCCAACGAGCTTTTCGCCACAAAACAAAGAGTACTTCCAAAAATTGATGGGCGGCAACTGGGCGAACATCACGGAAGTCGACCTTGAAGACATCACGCAACAAGGTTTTGTTTCGAAACTCGATCAATCGGTGACGAAATCAACCAACCCTGGATTGTTGAAAGTGAACCTTCCAGACAAGAAAGTAAAAGGCATCGAACCAGAATACGGCGAGTATTACTACTACTCGACAAAAGGCGATAACTTGCATACTGAACTCTCGACACCGACGGTCAAACTTGGAGCGGACGGTACACTTGCTTTCGATACACGTTACCAAGTCGAGACTGACTACGATTACCTCTATGTCAAAGCACTTAGCGGCGGCAAAGAAGTCGTCCTTGACGTCTACGGCGATGACAACACTGGAAACGGTGCGGAATCGACGAACGGCGCTTGGGTGAACAAATCGTACGACTTGTCACAGTTCGCTGGTCAAGACGTACAAATCGTCTTCGAATACGTGACGGACGGTGGTCTTGCCCTTGAAGGGTTCGCCCTCGACAACTTGTCGATTACGTCAAGCGGACAATCGCTCCTCGCTGACGATGCGGAAGGCGCAGAGAAAGTCACGCTCGACGGCTTCGTCAAGTCGGACGGCTATGACACGAAACCGCACTACTACTACCTCGAATGGCGCAACCATGAAGGGGCTGACACTGGTCTCTTGAACGGCCGTGGCGTCAAGTACAACACAGGTCTCGTTGTCTGGTATGCGGATGATTCGTTCTCAGATAACTGGGTCGGCATCCATCCGGGTGAAGGTTTCCTCGGTGTCGTCGACTCGCACCCTGAGGCACTTATCGGCAATTTGAACGGTCAAGACACAGTCGCTGGCAGCACGCGTTACCAGATCGCAGACGCGGCGTTCAGCTTAGACAAGACGCTCCCTTGGTACATCGATTCACCGAGCCGTGGCATCTATGACTACAAAGCTCAACCAGGCGTGAAACAGTTCAACGACGCCAACACGTACATCAACTCGCTCATCCCAGATGCGGGCCGTAAACTTCCACAATACGGTCTCGTCGTCGACGTCGTCGGCGAAGCGAAAGACAACTCGGCTGGAGCAGTTTGGGTCCGGACGAAGTAAGCTTGATTCAACGCACCCCCGCCCTTCTCACAATGAGGAGGACGGGGGTCTTATTATTCTAAAAAAGCTTGAAATTTCATGACAGACTGTGTAACATACTAGATGTAACCGCCTCTGTAGGTTAGTGGCAGACCTCAGCAATGGTAATGCTGCAGCACGAGTTCGATTCTCGTCGGAGGCATCAATAATACCGCTCAACTAAGCGGTTCATAGCACTTCCTGTTTATAACAGGAGGTGCTTTTCTTTTGCCCGTGCACAGTTTGTGCACAGTAGCCAATTGTCGAATGATTTTTTGTTTGTCGAACGGTTCATGCGTCTCTAGTGGAATGTTCATCCATTAGCGCACCGAACTGATCGGCCGTCTGCTTCTGGAGCGTCATCGTGACGTGCGTATACATGTCCATCGTGACACTAATATCTTTATGGCCCAAACGTTCCTGAACGACCTTCGGATGCTCCCCGAGCTCGAGCAACAGCGTCGCGTGGGTATGACGTAAGTCGTGGATGCGGAACGACTCGGACATCCCTTTGCGGCGCAGGACGCGCTTGTGCCAATGTCGCAGATATGAGCGGTGACGCGGCTTCCCTTCGACCGTCAAGAAGATGAGGTCCTTGAACTGCTCCTCAGGCTCGTTGCGGAGTTGCTTCATGAGGAACATCCACTGCATCTTGTACCATTTGAGTGTCTGGATGAGGTCGCTCGAGATGGTCACGTGGCGGACGCGGTTGTTCTTCGTCCCGCCGAGCGTGTAGCATTTCTCCCTTGTATTGTAGGAAAGTGACCTCCCGACCCGGATGACGCCCTTGTCGAAGTCGATGTCAGCCCATCGGAGCGCCAGAACCTCACTGATCCGCATACCCGTGAAGGCCGCGACCTTGAGTGACGTGTAGTTACCGTAGTTGTGGTCTTCATCCGACAGGGACTTGCATCCTTCCAGATACGAAGACAGCTGCAGCGCGTTGAGTGTTTGAATCTCTTTTTTCTCGGCCCGTACCTGTTTGATGATGCTGACCGGATTCTCCGCAACATACTTGTTTCGGACGGCGTACGAGAACAGCGACGACAGAATACTGCGGTACGTGTTGACTGTCTCTGGTGTCAATCCTTCATCCTGTAGCCCGTTCAAAAAGAGACGTACGTCGCGGGTGTTAATCTCACGGACGACTCTCGAGGCGAACGATTGTAGGATGCGATTCATCCTTGACGTATAACTGTTACGCGTGTTCACGGCGAGCTCGGCCACATGCTCAGAAAGCCATTCCTCAGCGACCATGGAGAACAACATCTCTCTTTCCGACGTCACCTCTTCTTCGAAGTTGCCATCTTTAAAGTTGTTGATCCAGCGCCCGATTTCCGTTTGCAGGTCCCGTTTCGTCTTCGCGGACACCTTCTTTTGAATACGTTTGCCCTGATTGTTATACCCGAGCGTGATGCGCGTCCAATATTTTTTTCGTTTCTCATCATAATGAATGTTCATCATCATCCCCCTACTCTGCCTGTGCATGAGAGTAAGCGATTCAATCCTACCTCACTCACGTCTCCTCTACAATCTTACACCATTTTACAGAACGTTTGTTCCTATTTATTGGCGATTCAAGAAAGGTTTTCCTTCTATATAATGCGGGAATAAAAGTATATGGCGGTCGTCTAGTCAACTAGATAGGAGGGAGTCATGAAGATCGCGGTCATCGGTGGGACCCAAGTGGCGATTCAAGGCACGGCGAAGGAAGTCGAGGAGTTATTGCGCAAGCTGCACGCGGTGACGGTGGAGCAAACGGGCTCGGTCACCAAGTACGTGACGCAGGATAAACGGATACGTGTGGCGAAATAGGCTCTCGACAGAGGGCTTTTTATTATGTACATGGGGGATTTATTATGTGGACCATCATCGACAAACAAATCGTGCCAGCCTCGCTCTGGGGCGAGTATCGGGCAACGCGACAACTGTACGTCTCGTTCGGCAAGACCGACGTCTTCTTAGGAGGACCTGACCACCCATTGGTCGTCATGACGCCACTTGACGAGCATACATACCAATTGACGGCCGTCGACTTCGACCCGGCTCACTTCGACGACATGTGGCATTTGGACCGTGGTAAACAGAAAGGCTCGCTTCGACAATTCCTCGAGGCGAACGGAGTGCTCGGATGACGCGATACAAGAAACCAATGCGTCGGGCGACTGAGAAAGAACTGGCGTGGGTCCGTGACCTTTTGGCAAGCGGACTTGAAACAAACGATTTTATGTTCAGTATTGAGAAGATGTTGAAATGGCGCATCCTGCTACACGTCAAATGCGAAGGTGAAGTCGTCGGCGTGTATCTGAACTTCGTGACGGGGCGGTTTTCGAGACCGTTTGAATTGGAGCAATAAAAAAAGCCCCACTCGATTGAGTGGGGTTTCGTCGTGCTCAGACGCCTTTTGACTTGATGACCTTACCGTCGAGCCCGAGCGTCGTCTTGTCGTCCGGCTGTACCCAAGCGCCCGAGGCCTTGGCATGGCTGAACGTTTGCTTATATCCGCGCTGACCCGTCGCGTCGACCTTGAAGACGTCCATCGGGTTCACGGTGGAATCCGTGCCGGCCTTCCAGATGTTCGACGAGCGGGCCAATGTCGGTGAATACACGGCGTAGTTGATGTCCGTGTCGAGCTCGATGTGCAAGTGAGGAGAACCACCATACTTGCCAGTGGCTCCGTAGTCGGCAATCTTCGCATCTTCCGGCGCAATGACGTCACCCACCTTTACATACATTTTAGCCAAGTGTGCCATGCGGACCACAAGGCGACGGGCGCCTTTCTTCGGTCCGTAATGAACGTCAATCGGGTTCTCGCTGATGGCGATGATGGTGCCGCCCATGAGCGTATCGTTTCCGACGGCGACAATCTTCATCTTAAACGGGGCGTAAACGGCGAGATCTTTGCGTTTCAAGTCGGCCATATCGGTACCGAAATGCTTGAAGCCCATGGCCTTGTGATAGCTGGCGTTCTTGTAACCCGCAGTGATGCGGGCGTTGTTGAGTGGCAGGATGGCTTTCTCGGTCATTTGTCTTCCTCCTTCGTGGCGATGACTTCCTTCTCGGCGAGCTCACTGTCGATGGGAATCTCTCGGCTGACGGGCTTCACCTGTTCATCGAGCGGGGCGACGTCCAGTGCGATACGGTCAATCGTCGGCTCGGGCTTGTCACCTTGCAATTGCGCGAGCACCTCGACCAACTTCTCGGGCATCGGGACGCCGATCAAGGCGCTGTTCTCGGTGACCGACAATGCTTCACGGGCGATGTAGTAATAGATGACGAGCGTGCGGAGTACTGGGTTCGAGTTGTTGAGCATCTCGTCGGCGAGCACGGCGATGATGATGACGCCGAAGACGACACCCTTGCGGATACCGCCCCAGAACATGACGTCCGAGTTGAGGCGCTTGTGCTTCAGCGCGGCTAGGAATCCGGACACGTAGTCGATGACCATGAGGGTGACGAGGAGCTTAAGCGCCACGTCCCATCCCCCGAGCAACGCCGTGACGCTCGTGGCGACGATAGCGACGGCTCCTTCTAATGCTTGTTGTGTACGCATATGCGACCTCCTTGTGTGATGGGGTCACGGGCTGTGTCGTGTGCATAAGTGTGACCCTCCTTGTGTGGGGTGACGGACAACGAAAAAGCGCCCCGAGGGACGCTTCCGGTTATTTCATTTCATCGTTTAATCATCCAATCGTGACGTAGATTAGACGTTAATCCAAGTGGTTCTTTGACAGCCTAACCAAAGTTTCTAAAGCATCCTCGATGTAAGAGTTTACCTCTGAATCTGATTTTGTTGCTTCGTGCCACGTCTCCAGTTTTTCGATTAACTCTACCATCTCTTTTGCTAATGGTTCTCTTTCCACTACTCTAACCTCCGATAGCAAATCAGATTAACGCCTTTACTTTCCCTTGCGTTTCATAGCCCATATTCGAAAACGTGAGGTCGAACGCAACGCTCACATTTGTCGTCCCGTGGGCATGCACAAGGTTGACCGTCCACTTCCCGTTAGTCGTGTCACGGACGATTTGATAGGTTGGCGCCGTCGTGAACGTCCCGTACAATGCAGCCGTGGAAGTTCCGAGGATCTGGAAGTTGTCACGCAAGGTACCTGCAGTATCTCGGATGAAGCTGAACAAGACTTTTTGCGTGACCGCGCCTGAGTCTCCTTCCCCGTCTCGTAAAAAGAGCGTCATCTCGATGCCGATCGTCCGATAGTTCACTTCGGGGTCGACTTCGAACAGCGGTTGTGGGTTTGTGATGGTGTTGGTCACTTTATCTCCCACGACTTTCCGAACCGCGCTCGAGTTGATGCTCATCGCGCTAGGAATTTGTTTGTCAAATCCGGACGCGGTCTTTTTGAGTGGGAAACCGTCATTGTTTTCGAGCACATATGCGCCGTCGCTATACGAAACAGATTCGTTGCCTCCGGTCGGGGGTGTCGTTTCATTGAAAATGATTTTGCCGCCTGTATCGCAAATCATGTTGAACGTTGTTCCTGGATTCGTCATGGCTGCCAATTCGCACGCGTTAAAGATTAACTTTCCGCCCGTCCGGGATCTTAAGTACGCTGTTTCACCAGTCGTCGAACCTGTGATTGCCACGCTTCTGAATCCGTTGACGACGACGCGCGCTGCCCAGACATCGATGACCTCTTTCGAGTTTTCCGTCCCGCATCCATTCATCGTGATATCGGCTCGTTCAATTTTATAGGACTTCCCACTAATGTAATCGGCCCCGCAATTGCTGAAAGATGAATAATATAGGCCGTAGATGTCATACCCGTTCCCGTCCATATAGCTCATGAATGTGTTTTGCATGTCGAGCGTCGTGCCTGTCAGTAGGTTTGAACCATCATTCTTAAAGACGATTCCGTTGACGCCGAAACGCCCGACGACCCTGTTTAATTTCGCTAACCATGAGTCGTGTGTGAAAAAGACGTGTTTGGTGTGATAAACGTGAACGTTGCTTAGTTTCAACAGGCCGGTGCGCGGGGCGTAAATCCCGTAGTCGACCCGGTTCGCTTGTTCGCCTTCAAGATAGAAGTTTTCGAGTTCGACACCCATCGCGTAACTTCCGTTTTCGTGGTCGATCATAAGGATGGCATCCTTATTGTAGTCGTCCGTCCGACTCCCTGCCCGTGCCGTCCGTGTGAACGGGGTTACCGGGAGGGCATTCCCAACTTTGCGGATTGTCGTGCTCTGTTCGGGCGCTTGCCATTGGGCAGACTTGCCTGTGAGTTTATGACCGCTCGAAAGTACGAGGGGACGCGAGATGATATAAACACCTACCGGGAAATACAATGACATATGGTTGTTTAAAGCGTTTTGAATCGCTTCGGTGTCATCCGTCACCCCGTCACCTTGAACCCCTAGTGTTTTGACGTTTATAGCCAGGTCCGTCAATTGTGTTGAAATTCCGTTAAAAAGTTGACGGTCAATCGGCGTACCGAGCTGTACGATTTCACTCGGATTCTCTTGCCACGTCGGAATCAGGTCGAATTGATCTGTCGTCCCAACAACCGGAACCCGTTTGAAACGATATGGGTGTTGGACAACATGATCGTAAAATTCTTGGGTCATAGACTCATCTCCTTCGTATCAATTTCAATTCTGGCATAAGTCGGTCGTCCCGGGCGTTGGACGATGACGGTCGGGCGGTTCAATACCCTTACATTATTCACGTCATAAAACCGGAGTTGGGTGATTCCTGTCGTATTCGCGGGGATATTCACCCATAGGTTCAATTTCGTGCCTGTCACATCGTTTTTGGTGATATCCGCGTTGTATTCATTCCCGTCGATGACATAAGCCGCGCGATGCACTCGTCCGCTCACATAAAGCGCGACGTCTTGCAATAAGGTTGGTTCAAACATGCTTGGCATCTTACAGCCCTCCTGGCGTCGTCTGCATACGGACGGTATTGAGTAATGGTGCGCGTACCTCGTTGAGAATCAAGACGTGCTCGAAGACGAGATCGACCTTGATTTTGACGCGATACAATAGGTCGAGGAACGCCGGAATGATTTCGCGGAACGTCTTGTACAGAAGCCCCTCGTCAATCGGTTTGTCCTCGCCGATGATATCGACTTCCAAAACGAACCCGTCCGCGTTTCGGATAAGTTCAACCTTTAAACCCAAGGCCGCCGCCACGCTATGCAATCGGGACTCGTTCGCAAAATTGTCTTTCCGTTTCGCCGCGAGGATTTGGGCACGCCGATCATCAAGCGAATAAGCTGGTTCAACCCGAAGTCCGTACTGCGTCTCCATGATGTGCAGCCCCCACTCGGTCGCGGACTCGACGAGGCGCTCGTTAATCAAATAGTCGTCCACCATCATCTCGACACCCGTGATGAGCGAGGCGTAAGACGAGAAGATGGCGACCATGTCTCTGTTGTCGCGCCAGTAAGGAGCGGAGATGTCTAGGTACGTCTCCAACCGGTCTAAACTTGTTGCGTCGAGACTCATAACGTCACCGTCCCGAGAATGGCTGCTTGTTTCTCGCCGAGCACGACGTTACCCGTTGCCCCGTTGACGAGAAAGCTCGTCACGTCAATGACGCCTTCGATGTCAAGGAGTAGTTTCAATAGCTCCGTATACCGCACCGGGTTCCCGCTGAACGTGACACTGTTGAGGTAGTCCGTGACGCCCTCTTCATACAACGCTTGAATCACCACTGGGTCATAGCCTTCCATGACCGTGAGCGTCCCGCTGATATTGATGGCTAACGTGGACGGTGCGAGCACGACGTTGTTCGCGATCAGCGAGGCGCGTTCGTTCAGTTTGTCGCGTACCTCGTCGAGCAGTTCGACCGACGGCGTTCCTTCTTTCGTCCAGACGAGCGCAGTCACGCTCCCAGGTGACGGGTCAGCCGCGAATACCTTGACTGCTGACACCTGTTCCACTTCGAGCGCCCAATTCTCATAATCTTTCCGATTGCCGCCGCCCGATGTGTTGCGGATGCGCAGGAAATAGCGTTGTTTCAATTCCTCGTCCGTCTCCGCGTCGTACCCGCCTGTGACTGCCCCGTCTTGAATGACGGTCACCAAACCTTCGAAAGCACGATCGATGAAGCGAATTGAGAACGGAGGGGCGTTGTATTCGGCACCCTCTGCCTCCGCGACGATATTGACCGTCACGAGTCCCGGTTGCGGGTTGTCCGGGTCTTCCTGCTCCGTTGGTGGACTTACCGTCACCGCCTCGGTCGTGAGGTAGCGCAAGCCCGCCTCCGTCAAGAGGACGGTACCTTCCGGGACGTCGAGCAAGCTGAACGCCTCGAAAGTGACGGCACCTTCTGCCGCCCCGCCGCCTTTCCGCTCGATGTCCGCCTCTTTCACGAGCTCGTCGAGATAAACGCCCCAACTGGTCGCGGGAATGGTCGCGAGCACCCCGTCGACGATACGTTGTTGGATGTCCTGTAATTCTTGTGCGCCCGGTCGGGTCGCGTCCCATGCCGGACTGCCGAGTTGGACGTCTGTGTCCGGGTCAACCTCTTGGATGACCTCGAGCATGCGACTGTGGATCGTTTCGACGTCCTCGACATCAATCGGGACGAAATCACTCGGTAACATCGATGTCATTTGCCGTCAGCTCCTCTCCGTTGTCGGTGACGACGCGAATGGTCGTGTAGACCCGGTCGCCGTCAATCCGTGTATTCTCGGCCACGACACGCTCGATGCCGTCGAGTTTGGCCGGTAGTTCGTCGCAGATGGCTTGGAACGCGCTCTGCGCCTCTTCGTTGCTCACAAACGTCTCGCCGTACAGTGTCCAGATGAGTGATCCGTAGCCCTCATCGAAGAAGCCACCCGCCTGCGGGTAGACTTCGACCTGTCCGCGAGGCGTGAGCAGATACTTCACGACGCGTTCGAGTGGCGTCCGCTCCGGTTGCGCCTTATACAGACGTCCGTTCGACCAGTCGACGCCCCAAACGCGAGGCCCGTAACCGGTCGTGATGTCCGCCCTTTCCTCGACCTCGTCGGTGATGCCGTCCAGTATCTCGTCGAATACATCCGTTTCTAACATGTCGTCACCTCCTAGAAGTAGTTGCGCGGGTTGACCGTGTTCGCCGGCTGGGAACCGGAATAGACGTATGCCCCGCGATGGATCTCAAAATGTAAGTGCGAACCGGTCGAGTTGCCCGTCGAGCCCATCTTGCCGATGGTCTGCCCTTGCGTCACCGTCTGCCCGACCTTGACGCCGATGCTCGACAAGTGGGCGTAGTTCGTGTGCCACGTCTGCCCGTTGATGCTGTGTTGGAGCATGATGCGATTGCCATAGGCGCCCGTTGAGCGCGTGAGCACGACTTTGCCGGACGCGGCCGCCTTGATCGGTGTGCCAACTGGTGCCGCGATGTCGATGCCGTTATGGAACGTATAGCCATACGCCCCGCTTGCCGCCCCGTAGCCTTGGGAGACGCGACCGAGTGCCGGTTGAATGAATGTCTTCGCGTCCGGTTTTGGTTTGACCGTCTCGGCCAACTCTTTTGGCGGCACGTATTCCGGTTCCGGCGTCTCGTCGTACAGCGACAACGTCAGCGTCATGATGTGCCCGCTCGCGCTAAGTTGATGCGAGTCGTCACGGATGTACCAGGTGCCATTGGTGACGGTGTTCCGGTTAAACTGGACTTTACGCCCGGCCACGCCAACCGAATGACCGACGAGCGAGACGACCGCGCTACGGTCTTCTCTGATGGACGCTTGGAGCGCCTTGACCTGTCGCTTAAAGTCCGCCTCATCCGTGTAGTTCACGGTGACGGTCTTGGTCATCAAGCCGACCTTGCTGACGAGCGCGGGATTGCTGACCGTGTCGCCGCGTTGGTACGTGTACGTCTGCTTCGTTTCCGGCTGTTCTTTCGCGCTCCCCGAACCCGAGGTGTCCGTGAAGAGTTTGTCGGGGTCACCCCCAAATCCGGCGTAGATGGTCCGTACCGTGCTGCCATACGGTCCGTCTCCCTCGCCGTGCGACACAGGCCATCCGTTCCAGAAATGCGCCATGTTGACGACGGACGGTTTGCGTCCAAGGCGTTTCGCGACCGCTTGTTTCGGCCCGAGTAAAATCTCAGCGAACATCTCGAGGTTATACTTCGGATCGCGGAGGCGTGCTGGGTTGACATAGATGCCGACGTTGCCCGGTGTGATCTGCGTGAGTCCAAGACTGCCGGCCCCGTCACTTGAAATGGCGTCCGGGTTCCCGCTCGACTCGAGCATGACGATAATCTTCATGAGCAGCGGGTCAACTTTCTTCGCGTTGGCCACCTCGGTGATGAGGCTGTCCCAACGGTCACAGTTCTTGAGTCGGGCACGGAAACCGCTTTGGTACTCCGTCCCGTCGACCCCGTCATAGTTGGCCGAGTTGATGCCCCGCGCGTTCGTCGGTGCCTTGTCCTCGCTCATAATCTCGCGTGTCTCGGTGCCTTGAATCCGGAGCGAGGTATATAAGTCCTCCGCGTTTCGGGTCGCTCTCAGACTAAACGTCGTGTCCGTGTCGATGATGACGCCGCTCAGCGCCCCGCGTTCGCGGAGTTCCAAAGACTCGCCGACGGCCCGGATGTAGTAGCTGCGCCCCGTCGCCCGTCGTTCCATCCCGATGAGCGTCTGCAAGATTGTCTGGATGTCCTGTCCGAAAAATTGGACGTCTTTGAAGATGTGCTTCGTCTTGGCCACATAGCCGTATTTGATACGCTTCTTGCGACATAAGTCGGTAAAAATGCGGGCTAGTGTCGCGCTTTGGTTCGCCTTGTCGACGTTGTTGCGCGTGTAACTCACCTGCGCCATGTTTTTGAGCAAGTAATACGCGTTGTCGTGACAGGTTAGCGTGACCCCGCGATCCGTGTCCTCGACGCGAAACACGCGCCCGTCGAACAGGAGGCGTTGGTCCGAGAAGACCCGAACCCGCTCCCCTGTATCGTATGGGACGCTCTGCTTGTCCGCGATGACGATGGAGGCGCTCCGGTAGTAGCGGTCCACCGAACCTGTGATGTCAACGCGTGTGACGACAGGTGTCAACTCATAGCGCATCTTTTTCTTGCGATGATAGTAGTAGACGCTCGCACTCATGACGACAACCTCGCAATCACATAGACGCGTTGGGTCGTCAAATCATGCAGGGCGAGCACCCGGTCACCCGTCGAGGCGTCATCGGCCACAGTGTGGCTCCACGAGGCATCTACCGCGCCCCCTTCGCCGTTCGACGGACGAAACCGGAGCGGAGAGACGCCACTGACAGACCCTTCGATGAGGCGGATGGTCTCTTGTGCCCCAATCTCACGGATGACCTCTACGAGGTCGTCTTGCCATTGTCTGCCCATACGTTCCCTCCTCACTTGATTTTGGTCGTCTTGACGGACGGCAGCCCGCGCTCGGTGAACGTCATGCTGTACGGCAGGTCGCCCGTGCCGGCCTCCGTCTTGTATGTGAACTGTTGTAAATGGTAATAGCCCCGAATCCCGAGGCCTGTGATTTTGACTTGTATCGGGTACGCCGTTCCTTTTAGGCGGTCGTCGAACCACTTTGCAATCTCGTACGGTTGATATAGCTTGTCCGTCTGGGTGAAGCCGTACTGCCGCGACGACGTGAAGAAGCTGTTGAGTCGAATCTCACGAGGACGGAGTGCCCCCGGCTTCGTATACGTCCGTAGGGCGAGCGTCTCAGAGTTCGTAATCGAGCGTTCCCAGCTCACGTCAATCTCTTCCGGCGTGACCGGGAGGATGCGCGAGAACTGCGTCATGACCTGTTTGGTGACGGTGCGGTACTCGTAGCGGGTCACGTAGCGTCCGTTCACTTTGCGCCGCACAGGGACCTTCTGGCGTACCTTCTTCGGCACGTTCTTGTAATAGCTGATTTCAACGTTGATCGGGCTTTTTGCCATATCCTCACATCCTTAACTGCAATTGGCGCACGATTTCCTGGCCGACCGCGTGAATATCCTTTTCGGAGCGGACGTGCATCTGTGCAATCTGTATCGAGACATCGGTCGGGCGGCTGTTGTACTGCCGATTCTCCGACGCGTTGAGCACGCGCTCGCCTTGATGCAACTCCGCCGTGTAGCCGTCGTAAGGGACGTGACCGAGACCGGCGCGGTGTGAACCGTCGACCGAGCGACGTGTGGACCAGTCACCTTCCGTCAAACCGTCATACGCCCACCCGACAAGCCCTTTTCGTTGTCCATTCTCGCTCGGGTTGCCCCCGAGGAAGTCGGTGATGCCGTTCATCGCCTTGTTAAATCCCGAGTCTTCCATCCAGGTGAACATATCACGTAATTCTTGATTAAATGTTCCAACTTTGTCCGCCATTGTACCGATTGAATCCGCGAAGTTGTTCATGACCTCGACAGGCGACCCGCCTTTGCCTCCGCTCATCGCATCCATGAACACGAGGCCCGTCTCGCCGATTTCACGAAGCAAGCGACCGCTTGAGGTCAACCCGCTCTCGATGTCGCTCCACGCGATAGTGGACGCGCCGTCTGCGAGTGATTTGAACAGCCCACCGACCTTGTCCGTCATCGTGTTGACGAAGTTGTTCGCGTTCGGGGAACCGAAGAAGCCGTTGACCCGCTCGAAGAACGGTTTCATCGCCTCGACGGCGTCCATGCCCATCTGCCCGAGGAAGTCTTTCGACTTGTTGCGGAACTCGGTGATCTGTGCCATGCCGGTACTCTCGTAGACCCCGACCGCGTCATCCGTCATGCCCATCTGTTCGAGCGTCTTCTGGACGGCGCCGAGGTTGGTCAAGTAGTCACCACTGGAATCGAACCCGTTGTCACGGAGGAATGACTTCGGCAACTCGAACCGCTCCGAGAGGGACATGATGTCCCCGCTCATCGCTTCTTTCAAAGCGAACGACGCTCCTTCGAACCCTTGCACCGGGTCGAGCAAGGCGAGTTTTTTCGTCACGTCGAGCATACTAGCGAGTTGCCCCTGGTCTTTCGAGAAGCCAAGGTAGGACCGTGTTGCCTGCGTGTAGTCCGACGTCGAGAACGTCGAGTTTTGCGCCTCGTTCTTGAGCATGGCGTAGATGGCATCGCCGACGCCCGCGCTACCTGAGAGGCCGCGTAGTTGCGTCTGTGCCATCTCTTGCTGTAGCGCCCCACCGATGACCGCGTCACCGAGCTTCCAGGCACCAAACGCCGCCCCTGCCCCTGCGATAAGGGACGGGAGGCTCGTCAGCATGCCTGCCAAACGCCCGATGTTGCCGAGGAGTCCGCGTGTTGCCGAGACCCCCTTGTCACCGAGCGAGCGGATATGACGCTCTGCCCGTTGTGCCGAGTGGCTCATGCGGTCGATGGCGGTCGTCTGTTGCTTCGTCGATCGTGTCATCCGGTCTTGGGCGCGGTCCGCTTGTTCCGTCGCCTTTAAAAAGCGTCCTTTTGCATCACGGGCGCGGTCCGTCGACTTCGCAATCTTGTCCATCGCCGGACTGACGCGGTCTTTCGCGTCGAATATCGCCGTATAGCGTTTTTCTGCCACTTATATCACCCCTATCCCGGCCGAGAGCCGTCTATGTTCTTCTTCTAACTGCAAGCCAATCGAGACGTAGGCGACTCGCTTCCAGCCCGGCTCCCACTGTTCCACCTCGTGCGGCGGGATGCCCTGTAAGCGGAATAGGTGGTGCATGTAAAACAAATCATCGGGCGCCTCGTCCTTGAGCGGTGCCCCGTCCGCGAGACGGCCCGACATTAGTTTTTTAGCGCTTCAACCTCTTCTTCCGGATTGCCGTAGCCCATGAGCTCAGCGAAAGCCTCAAGGATGCGGTCTTGTTCCCCGACACGGAACAACTTGTCGACGAGTACGCCGTCGTCCATGATGCCGAGTTCTTCTTTCAATGCGAGGTTGATGAGACGCTCGCCGTCGATGTGGACCGCTTCTGCGATATTCAACTTTTGGAACAATTCGCTGTCGAACTTGTCGTCTTTCTTGGCAAGTTGACGAAGTTCAGCAAGGCGATCCGGTTCGATGCCGTGTACGTCCACCTCACCGATGCCCTTGAGTTTGAGCGATGTTTTCGCTTGTTCGTTGCTTCGTTTCAGCAACCGTTCTCGAATCGATACCTTTGACATGTGTGGTCCTCCTTATAAGTAAAAAGACGGGCGCAGGGCCCGTCCGTTAGCGTGGTGTCTGGAAGCCGCTGAGCGAGACGCTCGTTGCGACGAAAGGTTGTTCAATCTTGACTTGTTCCCCGACGCGCCAGTTGGCGAGGTCGGCCGAGTTGAAGATGACGCCACTAGCGACGACTGAACCCTCTTCTTTCGTGTCCGTGTTGCGGAGACGCCCGACGATCGTCAAGTTGAACTCCTCGCCGCGCAGGTGGGCAAGGGCTGCGTTTTGCAGGTACTTGTTCCATAGGAAACCGCCGATGCTTCCGGATGCCCGAGCGACGCCGTGCTTGTAGTGCATCATTTTGACGCGGGGAATCTGTACCTCTTTCAAGTCGTACTCGACCCGTAGCGTCAAGCTGTCCGCATAGCCGGCGAGTGAGCCGTTACAATAGATGGCCATCTCGTCGCCCGTGTAAGTCTCTCTACCGTTGCGCATTATGCCACACCTCCATTCGCGACGAACTCAATGAAGAATTTCTCCGCCGCGTCGATAAAGTCGCCCGTCGTCATGAGGTAGATACTGTCCCCAGACGGCGGATAATCTGGATGGATGACGGTCGTCGTGTCGGCCGAGAGGACTCCCTCGCCGATTAAACGGTTGTTGAACTCGTTGACCGCAGCCAAGAGGACCGCGCGCCCGTCCGAGTCGTTGTTGATTTGTCCGACGAACCCGTTTTCGATGGCGTAGTTCATCGACTCCTGATACACGGCCGCGTTGTAGGCAATCCGTAGCTTACCCTTCGCGAATGTCGCCGGGTCGCTCGTGATGGCCGCTTCGAGCACGACCTCATATCCGTTGTGGATCGGGACCATGATGCCCGCTTGATACATGGCTTCACGTTGCGACTTCGACAGGCGACGCTCAGCATCGACCGCGAACGGGATGACGTGCCGTGTGAGTGACCCATCGGCCATACCGCGTGCCGCTTGAGCACCGGCCAGATACGCCGCGACTTCCCCGCCTGAGTAGCTGACGCCGCCTTCTGCGAGCACGCCGAACCCGACGTGTCCGATGTCGCCATGTTTGGCACCCGTGAAGACCGCCTGTGTGGCCGCGTCGTCAGCGAGTCCTTTGGCTGCACCGATGATGCCGACGAAGTGACGGCCATCTACAGCCATCGACTCACGCCATGACTTGACGGCAAGCGCATCTGTGTTCGTCGCGTCGAAACCGAGCGCGAACGTGTCGAAGTAGTATGGTGACAGCTTCTCAAGTGCGTCTGCGAGCAGTTCCGCATCTTCTCGCACATAGACGAGGAGTTGCTGCACACCCGCTTCTAGCGCGAACTGTGCGTGTGACTTGTTTGTGCCGAGCGTATCGGCGATCTGTTGCACCGTCGTCAACTCGTGAATCGCCCCGCGTTTGCCGACAATCGAGCTATCGGCGACCATCGCGACGATACCGCGGTCGGACGCGTTGATGACACGGCGGGCAATCCGCTCGAGCACGAGGTATAACCCCGGCAAGATTGGTTCTTGTGTTTTATCCCATGTGGCCATTGAGTGACCTCCTTTATTCTGCTAATTCGTTTGTAACGGATTGGAGGAGCGGACCGCGAACGCGTTGAATGTCCGTCCATTCGTGCCACGTGAGCGTGAGGGTGGCGGCCTTGACGTTCGTCGGGCCTCCCTCGACGACTCGCAAGGCTGCGTCTTGCAATTTCAGTAGGCTGTCCGTTTTCGTGCTGCCCTCGTAATGCGGGACGACGAATCCGTTCAGGGACAGGGCATCTAGGACGCACGAGGCGTCCCAATGCGCCTGTTTGCGCTTCTCGCGGTATAAGACGATGGCGCACACGGCCATTCGTGCCGACTGTCCCGATGACCCGGGCATCCGATTGTACTGGATGGGCGTCACGTAGATGGACGGGGTCACGAACGTCGCGGGCACCTCGTCGTCATACACCGTCGTGTAGTCCGGTTCACCCGCTCGGGCGTTCAGCGTGTCCCGCACGAAGCGGACGATGGAGCTTTGTCGTGGGTTCATCAACTAAACCCCTTTCGGATGGATTGTTCAAACTTCTTCTGTAGATCCGCGTCTAAGATGTTTTCCGTGATGAGGTACGCGATGTCGAAATAATGCGTCGGGTCCACGAACGAGGCATTGTTGCGCGTCCAGTGGCCGTCGTTGACGTACTGGGCGTACTCGACGCTTGTGCCAACTTCGAGCGCGGTCCGGTTCGCACGGGAGCGGGTCCATACGTTGTCAGCGGCTCCTTTTTGGAACGAGTTGACGAGTAGACGGGTATCGACGAGCTGTTGCCGGAGAATCTCCGTCCGCACTTCGCCGAGGAAGGTATAGCCCATCGCGTCCTTGTACTCTTCCAAATCCGTCTTGAAGTGCCGAAGTACCTGGTCCATGTCCTTTGCGAAGTCGTCGAAACCATTCATAGCGCCACATCCCGCATACACGGCACGTCAAGGTGGTGGTTGCGTACCCGTTCGGGATAGCCTGCCTCCAAGACGATGCCGTCAATACGGATGCGGTCCGTCTCCTTCACGTCCACCGACGGCAAAAACACGACGTCCCACCGCTCCTTGAGCGTTTGATAGCTCGGGGATTGGATGAGGTCGTGATTACTGCGCGTCATCTTGCATGGGACGTCCGAGGCGATCACGCCCCAAGTGGTCGGGGTCGTCACGTTGCCATAGCCGTCATCGACAGGCTCGAGTGGAATCAACCGCTCAATCGTCGCGCGGTCGGTCAATAGCTTGCGTAGGCTCATCAGAGGATGCGGAGACGTACACCGCCGCCGCTCCCTCCCTTCACGTAGGCGCGAAGGAGATTCGCAATCTCGGGCTTCCCTGCAAGCGTCGCGTTGTCGCCTTTCGTATAGCTGTAGTCTTTCAGCTTCTCGGACTTGAAGCCCTTGACAAGCGACTCATCGCCCCGAACGAGCGCGTAATGCTCGCTGAGGAGGAGGAGCGCCGAACGGACAGGCGCCGGAAGTGATGGATACTCCCCGAGCGGGAACTCATGCCCGACAAAGGCGAATACGTCCGCCTCGGCCTGCATGATGTCCACCTCGAGTTGAGTGTCCGCTCGTTCCTTGACCTCATCGAACGTCGAGTAGGCTTTCACCTGTGCGGGTGTGATGAGCGGCATCTTAGACACCTCCCTGTGCGTCGAGGATGGCATCGACCAGTTGCGCCTTCGTCATTGACGAGCGTCCGGCGATGTCCATATCCGTCGCGATGGCATAGAGCTCATCCTTCGTCATGGCTTCGAGTTCCTCTCGCGTGTACGTTGGCTCACTAGGCGCTGACGCCATCATCATGAGCGGTTCAGGGTGTGACAGGCCCGAGGTATGCGACCGCCTGTGGTGTACGGATAACGAAGTCGACGCCAGAGAGCAAGAAGTACATGATCGCTTGCTTGATTGTCGGCTCGACGCCTTCCGCGACGCGGTTGAGACCCACTTGGCGACCAAGCACCGTTACGAGGTTCTCGAGCGGTGTGAAGATGACTTCTGACGAAGTGATATGGTCAACCACTTCGAAGCCGAATCCGTGAGCGGCAGTCAATGTGCCGTTGATGAGCGCAGCGTCACCGGCAGCCGACGTTCGGTTCGCCACTTCAGCTTGGAGTTTGAGGTACGACGCGCGGCCGAGGATGAACTTGTAGTCACCGACCGCGATTTGGTCCGCAGGGATTGAACCGACGAGCTCAGCGAGTTTCGCCATCGTCACTTCCCCTTCGACGTTACGCGCGCCAGTCGCCGCGGCCGCTGCCAACTTGAGGAAACCGTCGTTCATGGCGATGAAGCCAGTACCCGCCTCGTCACCGTTGAAGGCGAGGTCTTGCACGTCTGCCGCGAAGCGTTGTTGGAGCATTTGCGCGACCGCTTGGTCGATGTCCTGTCCGCGTGATTGTGCAGTGTAGTAGATCGTGTCGCGTTCGAGCCACAAGTCGAGGTAGAGGTTACGCACGACGAACTCGACGGCACGTGACGTCACCTTGTCTGCGATGTCGACGGCTGTCGCGAGTCCTTGGTGCAACTTCGTCTGACGTGGCGCGATGTTGAGGGCGTCGATTTGACCGACGTCCGATTTAGCGAAGTGCTTGCCGAGTTTCGGGAGCGTCGAGGCGCGTGACACCATGTCGCTCATGAATTGGCGCGCGTCGTCCGCTGGTAGTGCGATGTTTTGGTTCTTCGTGATGGCGTCCATCTGTTTGAGTAATGTTTGGTTTTCCATTCAGTTCATCTCCTTTTGATTAAACGAATTTGCAATAGTTCGGTTTGTCGCTTGCCTTCGTGACCTCTTCGGCCCCACTAGAAAAAGCGACCGGGCGGGCATCGACTTGTTTTTCAAGTTCGGCGATCCGCTCGAGCGCTTTGGCGAGTTCGGTCTGTTCAGTTGGTTGTTCCGGCTCGGCCTGCGGTGCTTCTGGCTCCGCTTCGGGCGCGACTTCCGGCTCTACTTGAGGTGATGCCGGTTCTTTCGGATCTTCCTCCTTGGCGAGCGCTTTCGCGACTGCCTCAGCGACCGTCTCGGTCACGAGTGTTTGGAGTTCGTCTTTCGTCATTGTCATCACCTCCTCTCCCTGTTCTTTTTGCACTTGCTCATGTTCGAGCAGCGGTGCGAAGAATTTCTTCAGCTTGGTGAAGAAGGTGCTCTCTTCTTTCGTGAGCGGTGCCTCGACGGGTTCCGCCTTCTCCACGTTTCCGTAGCCCGCCAGTGAGAAGCCTGTGAACAAACCATCCTGCGCGGCTTGCCACGTTTCGTCATCCACTTTTACCGCCATGACCCACGTCCCTTTAGTCACAAGTTCGTCGCCCATCGTAAAATCAACGGGCGAAATATACGATTCGATGACCTCACCGACTTGTGACACGAAATCGTGTTGCTTGTCGATTTGTCGATAGTCTTTCAGGAACATATGAGCGGCCTTCTCAATGTCGTCCGCTGTCATATAGTCGTCGTGAGCGTCCTTGACGAGCGGTTCATATACGACACCGTATAGAATCTGTTCAGCGGCGTCTGATTTGACCACACGGACAGTCTGCTCGACGTTTGGTTGTTGGTCGTCACTCTTCATCAGCAAGAACTTGCGACGGTTCGCCGCCTTGTCGACGATGGAGACGTGTGTGACTTGTAAGTCGGTAATGCGTCCCATAGAATCACTCCTTATTCAAAGTTGCTTAGTACGTTGTCTCGAATCGCTTGCCGTTCATCTTCGTCCAATCCAATGATCCGCTCATCGACGACCGGAATCCGCGTACAGTGACAGTTGATGCGTTCCTTCGCCGGGAGCACCGGGTCACGCGGGTACATCGCCGGATAGCCGTTCACGTCGAACGGTTCACCGATGGCGCGGTACTGCCCGCTCATGGCGACGTGTGCCTCACGTGGCTTATTCTTCCGTGCGCCCGTATGTTGCCACCGTGTGCCGATGACGCTCGGGCTTTGGCGATACGCCTCGTCCTCCCCGACCGAGTAGGCGGTGAGCGTCTCCGTGATGGCGATTCTCCGCGCTCTGGCCCGACTGAATACGTCATGCTCTTTCAGTTCGCGCGTGAGCTCGTCGATGGACTTTCCTGCCTGTACGCCCCGAGTGAGCACGTCCAGTACCTTGTCGGCGCTGTTCTGCCCGATGTAGCCAGATAGCGTCTCCGAGTAGGATTCTAGGAAACGGACCGTCTGTGGGTTGAGGTAGCTGAACGCCACCGTCTTGTCGATGCGGCTCATGATGAGCTCGGCCATCTCTGCCGACACCTTCGGAAAGAAGGCTTTCATGTCAGCGAGGAGCCGCTCACTGGCAAGTATCGCCGCGAGCTGTCCCTGCAGCCCGATGTTCCACGCGATGTTGAACGCCCCGCCCACCTCGTCGTAAAACGTCGTGATGACCTTGATGTAGTCGCGTCCGAGGTTCCGGAGCAAGCGGGCGAGCGTCGCTTCAAGTCCATTGATCCGTGCGACGATGCGCTCCACCTCAGGATAGTCCCGAAGTAGTTGCTTCAACTCGTCGTCATCGGCTTTCAGCAGGAAGTCCCAATCAGTCCGGCACATGGTTCCACGCCCCTAGCGTGTCGTTCACTTCGTCTAGCGAATCCCGAACGTCCTTCATGACGCTTTCAAGAGACTTCGCAACGTCCGCACCCTGTACGTCCTGCAACGTGCCTTGTAACGCTTGAGCGGGCTGTGACGGCGCCTGTGGCAACTCGTGTTCCTCTCCTTCGAGTACCGGCAGTTCCATACCTAGCATCTTGCTCAATACGGCCCGTTTTTCGTTCGTCGAGAGTGATGCGCCTAGCTTGTCGAGCGCGTTGACCGTCAGCTCGTCATTTGAAAGCTCCGGCCCTTTGACCTCGACGTACACTTCATCGAGTTCGTACTCGGCTAATAGATGGCGGTTGAACAAATCTTCGAGTTCCGCCCGCTCCGCTTGGAACACTTGCTCCTCGGCGATGCGCTTGGCTTCCTCGACCGTCGAGCGGTTGTAGTCCTGCGACATCCCGACGTAGACCGGAGGCAAGCGGAAGGCGCTCAGCACCTTCTCACGCACCTTGTCGTCGTATTCCAAGAACAAGCCGTCGTTCTGCAGCATGTCGGCCATGGATTTCAGTTCGACCGCAAGTTTCGAGTCGTCCTTGTACTGGCTCGAATCGTTCGCCGTCTCGAACTCGAGGATGAGCATGCTGTGTTGCATCGACTCGTTCCCGACCGTCTGGGCGTATTCCCGGAAGGCCGCCTCGGAGTCTTTCGACAGTTGACCGTTTTGAATCAACAGTGCAGCAGGCGTGTGGCGTCCCTGTACGAAGTAGCGCCAGTTGAGGAGTTCCGCCTTGCGTGCACCGAGGATGGCGACGAGCGTACCGATCCAGCGGGGAACGCCCCAGTGGTCGTTGCCGATTTTCAGATGCAACAGCTCACGAGCGGCTTTCGACTCGTCTTGTGTCTCCTCGCCCGTCTGGTAGTCCATCATACGCGGGTCGCCGAACTGCTTGAAGATATACTTGTCGACCTTGTACTTGCGGAAGCGGCGATATACGTCCTTCTTCTGTCCCTTGTAGCGAATCGACGCGAGGATGGCCGTCGCTTCCGGCTTCGTCATCTGAACGAGCTCGGGTTTGACCCGCTCAAGTTGGATGACCTTGCCGTCCTTGCCACGAATGACCTCAAGGAAGGCGTTACCTGTCTCCTCGCGGTCACGGAGCACCTCTTCGAACAAATCCCCGAGCGACTTCTCGACCGATAGCCAGTCGAGCATCTCTTGGACCGTGTCCCACTCACTCGATTGCCCGCCGTCTTCAGCGGATTCGTCGAAATAGGCCGGGCTGATGCCATAACCGATGATATTGCTCGTGTACGCCTCGATGGACTGTCGCAAGATACTCGACTCCTCAACGATGACACGTAGGTTCTTCGGGTCGTAAGGTGGCAGCACCCAGCTCCCGTCCGTCTCCGTCGTGGAGCGGTTGACCGGCAGTTCCATGACCGCCCCTTTCACGATATGTTGTCTCATCCGCTCACCTCCTTAGAATAGTAATTGGCGGTTCTTCCGCTTCGTGTTCGTCGTCAGCGATTGACGGCGCCAAGCATCTGTCCCGTACCGGAGCGCGGCCATCGCATCATCGAAGAAGTTGACCGGCTCGTCCTTGTACGTGTTCGTCTTGTTGTCCTTGGCCCATTTCCACTGACTGATTTCCTTGTACGTGTTCTGGCACTCGGGATGGATGTAGATTTCCCGTTGCTTGAGCCAGTCGATTTGCGCCTTGACGCTGTCCGGCCCCTTCTTGACGCCCGTCGCCTTGTAGCCCGCCTTCTGCCACATGCTGATACGGTCCGGTTCGGCCGAGTCGCAGATCATGAGCAGGTTCTTCGGCCACTCCCCACGTTCGGCTAACTTGATGACGTCCTCGGTGTCTTTCTCGTGCTCATACAGCTCACGGAGCACGTAGATGTTGCCGTCCTTCATGCCGAGCAACAGAAGCGCGTTCGCGTGGTTGAACCCAAAGTCTTGCCCGCTGCCCACAGCGTCGAAACGGTCGAACGAGCGGTCGAACTCCTTGACCTCGTAATTCTTGAAGATGAGGCCGCCGAGCTCGCCCCATTCACCTAAGCCGTACACCATGTAACCCTCAGGGTCCTGCTCTTTCCGTCGCATCATGCGGCGATGGTACGCCTCGTCGATGAAACGGTTCTGTAAGTAGGTGGAGGAGCACGTCACGATATCGTCGTCCTGGTAGTCGAAGAACTTGCGCTTGATCCAGTGCGTCGCCGATACCGGGTTGAATGTCAACGTGATTTGGTAATAGAGATTCTCGTTGCCAAGTCGCCCCCGTAAGCGGTCATCCAAGATGTCGAGGTCGCTCTCCATGAGCTCGGTCGCTTCTTCGACCCAAATCCATGTGAGCTTTCCGCGTGCAAAGTTGATGGACTTGACCTTCTCCCGCTCGTTGGCGTCCTTCATACCTCGGAAGATGATGGCATTGCCCGTCACCTTGCTCTCGAGGTACAGCGACGGCGCGGAGCGGATGGCCCAATACATCGGCCAGTCCTCCCCGTAGACGCGGTGTATCGCCGCTTGGAGCTCGGCAAACGTCGAATCCTTGTTGGAGGCGTCAATCTTACGGACGACCAACAGGTTCGCGCCCTTATAGCGCATGTCGCTCAGTTTGAGGATGTAGTCCTGCGCGGTGTTGACCGACTTGCCCGAACCCGCTGACCCTTTGAGGACGCGATAGCGATGCTTCGAGCGGTTAATGTGCTTGAACGCCGGGTTGAACTGTAGCTTAATCGTCTTCACCATAGTCCACCTCGACTCGAATTCCGACTTCACCGGACAACTCTTTGCGGTCCAGGTAAGCACCGTATGTCTTGTTCAGCATATCCGCCGCCTTGAGTCGCTCTTTAGTCTCCTCGACGGGATTACGAAGCGTCTCGGTCAGAAACTCCTTCACTTCTTCGAGCGAGGCGATCGTGCTCTTCTTGATGGCTTGATTCAATTCATCAATATAGGCGGCAACTGTAGTATTTTGTAGTAACTTCGTCGTATTGCCTCGAGCGGAGTAACCAGCTTGCCTTGCTGCCTCTTCTGCGTTTCCGAGCTGAACATATAGTTCGGCGAAACGTTTCTGTTTCTCGTTTAACTCGGCCATACATTCACCTCTTCTCGTTTTATGTCTACAAGGCCGCGCGCGTTAAGGGGAGTCGGGGGGATGTCGACACGCGAGCGGTATTCTAGGCACAAAAAAGACGCCCGATGAGGGGCGTCGTGTGATGCGTCAGTCGCATCTGCTTGGCAAGTGCAACGGAGGCCAATCCATCCACTTGTTTGTAGCCTGCAAGCTCCGAGAACGTTCCACGAATGGCTGTCGTGAACGTCGGCGGTAGCCAACCCCTAGGACTTCCGGGGTTTTACAGATGATGCGAGAACTCGGAACGAGCCTATGTCGAAATGTCGGCTTCGGAGGTTGGTGGTTCGTCCGAGTCCTCTACTCTTTCAGTCTACTTCATCTAACGCGCTGATTTGTTCCCATTTTGTTCCCGTTTTGTCCTCAATCCTTCTGCCACCACGCTTTTCTAGACTTTCCTAGAACCGCCAAGCAGTCGCAGGAGTCGTTACGCGGTGGTTGGAAGCAGTTCGGGCAGTCCCCTCGTTCAATCGCATACTCACGTTGTCGCTCTTCCTGCGCTCGCTTCATGCGTTTGCGCTCTGCCGTTCTTCTGAGGATGCGCTGTTGAACGATTGCGCGTCGTCTTCGCTTCCTCACTCCCCGTCCCCTCCCAACTCGTCATAACACGCCTGGCAATAACCCTTGCTCCCTCCGAAGAGGTCCGTCTGCTCCACGGTCACCGCTCGTCCGCAGTCGCAGTTGTGCTCGTACCCCGCGATGCGTCGGTTCTGTTCAATCAGTTGCGTCAGCGTGATTTCGCTCATCGGATCACCTCGTAAGCCACAATCTCGTCCATTCTAATTGTCACATCTCTTTTTAAATTGTCTAACGTGATGAAATGCGCGTGAAGCATCATGTCTTCCATCGTTTCAAGCGCGCGTTCGTCATTCTTAAACGCTTCAAGCATATCTTCGTCATAATACATATCCATTAGTAAACCATTTTTCATATAGACTTTAATTTCCATAATCAGTACACCCCCGAGTCGCTTCGGTCGTGGTTCACGGCGTTCTTGCGGTTGTAAGTGTCGATGATGTCCTGCTCCGTAAATCCGTACCGCTCGGCAAGTGACAAGAGCATTGCGAGCGAGCGTTCGATGCCGTCCTCACGAATCACATCCGCCGCGATGTCCCATGCGGTCAAGTTCTCAACGCCGCAGATGTAATCTTGATACAGGTCGTGTTCGACGACAACGTCAAGATATGCCGTGTGCAGGTCCATCTCGATAAATGCGCCGTTCATCTCGATCATGTGGTTGACGAAACTTAAGTAAAAATGCAACGCATCGACCAGCTCCTCGATAAACGCCTCTCGTCGCATCGGCTTATTGCTCCAATGCTTGAAGTCACCCTTCAATTCGTTCAGACACTCGGCTAACTCGATGCGGTAATACAGTTCGATCCGTCGGAGCGGCAAGTCCGTCACTCCGCTCGCTTGCTTAATCTTCGCGTCCAATACTTCCTGCTTGCCTGCCAACTCGATAAACGCCTGCTCTGATAAAATCATGCCCATCTCTCCTCTTCTTCCGCGATGTATACGTCTTCTTCTAACGTCTGTATCAAGTGCCACAGCTCATCGTCCCCGTCGAATCCCTTGCGCTCCATATACGCTTTCAGTTGCTTCTCCAGCTCTTTCAACGTCTTCAAGTCATCCATGTCGTCATCTCCTTTTATCATTTTTAGTTAGAAATAAGTCAGAAGTTAGTTAGAAACTGCATCAAATACCCAGCCGGTTTCCACGACGAGCAACGTGCCACGATACTTGCATCAAGTCGTCCATGTCGTCATCTCCTTTTGTGGGGTCATTCCGTGGAAGTCATAATTTTATTAGTCAAACCAACGTCGTCTGAACGTTTGATACTCTTTCGTCCGCAATCTCACAATACTCAGCACTCACCTCAAAACCGATGTACTTGCGCCCGTTGAGTAGCGCCATCTTTGCGGTTGTTCCGCTACCCATGAACGGATCAATCACGACGTCGCCGGGATTCGACCATGAAATAATATGATCGTTTGCTAATTGTTCGGGGAATGGTGCGGGATGAAGGCGTTCACTTTTGGATTTAGCAGGGAAAACCCTCCATACGTTCGCACGACGACCAAACGCATTAATCTCTTTTTTACCGTAATTCGATGTTCTGCGAACTGTGCCGTCGGGCTGACGAATTGAGCTGTTTTGAATTTCCCCTGATCGTTTATTAGGTTTGTCTTTTATTACGTTACTAGTGACCGGCTTTCCCTTACTAAAGACAAACATAAATTCGAACGTGTTTTCGTATCTATTCAATGAACCTATCGAGGAACAATTTTGTTTGTCCCATATCATCGTGTCATGTAAATTGAATCCCAACTCTTTAAAGTAGAGTGCTTGTCGGAATGAAGTCCCCGTCTCACTTCCATTAACCGTCGCATCTCCAACAACCCACACAACCACGCCACCGGGTTTGATGACACGCCACAATTCTTGTGCGATTTCCTCGAAATTGAACGAGTAGCCATTGTACAAACGGAGATTGTCGTACGGAGGTGAAGTGACGACTAAGTCGATTGACTCGTCGGGAATGTGTTGGCGCATCCCTTCCGCGCACTCCATGTTGTGTATAACGTTCGTTTGCAAATTCTCACTCTCCTATAAAATTTATCGTTTATGCCCCTTGCCCGTTAAAACGACTTCTCGCACAGCTCGCCGATCTGCTCCGCGTTCATCATCTTCGCCAGTCGGTCGAGCGGCATGAAGTGCTTACGCCTAGGGCGCACCTCGTACCACCCGTTGCCGTAGTCGATGCCGTCTGCGATGACGACGCCCTTGTACTGGATGCGGACGTGCCGTTTGCGGACGTCGTGCGTGATGAGTTGGTAGGTCATTGGTTTTTCTCCGTCAATGCGTCCCTTGCTAAAATTCTCATGTCAGTAGAAGTAAATACACCAATCTTATGTGATTCGATTTTCTTAAGCGCGTCTTCGTACCGCTCAACCTTATCGAGGAGCTCGCAGTAAGTCCCGTATTTCTCAATAAGCCCATTGGCAGCGCCTTCCGTTAGCGCTCCGACCGGATCGTTCTTAATCCATCTCCGGCTTGCTTCTTGCATGATGTAACCGAGTTGATATTGATTTTCTTCGATAAACCTTTGAACTTTATCCATCTCATCCACTCTCCTAGTCTCGTAGTCCCCACAGCCCCATCGCCCCGATCAGGCAGATGAGCAGCAGGGCCGTTCCCGTCTCCGTCCATTCAATCATCGCCGATCGCCGAGCTCCTCCCGTACCACGCTCAACCAATCGAGCGCCGCTGCACTCCGGCTCTTGACCACGCGGCAGTTGTCTTGGAACCACGCGTAGGGGATGCTCTTGCGTTCCTTCTGCGTCCACCAATACCGTAGTTGCTCGGCTGATAAGTAGTACGTCTCGCCCCAGTAGCTGAAGCGGACGAGCAGGAAGGCGATGCCGCCCGCCTTGTCCGTCTCGATGACTGTCGTGTATTGATGATGCTCGATGTTGCCGAGCGGGAAGCTCGTCTTGTTCGCCGTCTGCTTCGTGTCGAACGTGATGTAGTTGCCGTCCGCGATACCGTAAAAGTCAAGCCCTGCCTTGCCCTTGTGGAACGCGTTGACGATTTGCCCGCGCGCTCCCCGTATCGTCTTGACCTCGGCGTGCGCCTGGTGGATCAATGCCTCTTGCCGCATCCGATAGACGTGGTTACTCTGGATGACGAGTTGCTCGAGGTCCTTGCCTCGATTCTTGACGCTCGTGGTCATTTTTCGTCCTCTATAAGATCGGTCTCGACTCGGATTGTCATACCATCTTCTCCGAATAGTTCTTCTGCCGCATCTAGAATATTCGTTTTCGCTTCATCGATCATACGTTTGTTATTATGAACTGCACGAGCCAATTCTCTGTCTTCTTCCAAAATTATTGTTTCCATAATGATGATTGTTCTTGCTCTCATTCCCGCTCCCCCATTTCGTTTTCAATGTCGATGATGCAATCCATCAACCGCTCGTTGTCGTCCTTCAACTCGTCGATGCGATTCTGTAGCGTGATGGCGTAGAAGCCGAGCCCGATGGCGAGCAGTCCGAATAATGTGGTCATTTGCTCAACTCCCTTTCCAATGTGTAGGCAATCGTCGTGCGCTCGATCAACTTGCCGTTCTCGACCAACACCTCGACGTTATGCGTCACGTCTTCGATTTCTTCGCTGCGGGCTGAGAGGTAGTCGCCCCAGACCGCCTTGTCACGGTTCAGGACGCGCTTCTCGATGCGCTTATCTCGCTTCTTGTTCTCGTCTAGCTTCCCGATGACTTCCGATACCTCTTCGGCTTTGAACGCCGTCACAGCGCTTTCTAGGCTTGCTGTCGTCACGTCTGGCATCGTCGGTTCCTCCTTGGCTTCTTTTGGGATGGCGGGTTGTGTGGTTTTCGGTTGCTTGACGACTTTTTGACGGTGCCCCATGTCTTGAAGCACCTTCGTGATTGTCGGGAACGAGACTCCGACGCGTTCCGAAATCTCTTTTCGGGCCATACCTTGCTTGGCGAGCTCCAAGATTTGCTCGTTGCGTTCTTTATTCTTGGCAGCACGCTTGGCGCTGAACTTTCGAGGACCTGGCGCTCGGCGTCCATCCGGTACGGGCCATGATGTGCCGTACGTCTTTTTGATTTTGTAGTAGAGCCGACTGCTGATGTTCAATCGTTCCAGCACGGCGCTGAACGTCACACCGTCTTCGTGGAGCGCCCCGATCTGTCTCGCAAGTTCTTCGCGGTCGTACGGCGAGTTCGAGAAATCTCGTCTCTTTTCGCGTTTCTTCGGCACAATGTCTGCGACGAGCGGTTGAATCGTCTCCTCGCTCACGTTGTAGAGTCGTGCCAGTTCACCGAGTTGCATGCCGTTCTTGTATTGCTTTTGCACCACGTCGATGCGGATTGGCAAGTTCAATGTATCGGTCATGTCGTCTCCTCCTTGTTCCGTATCCAGCCGTGACGATTCAACTCACGGCGCACTGCGTTTCTCGAGCGTCCAAGTGCCTTGGCGACCTGTTCTTGCGACATGCCCCGCTCGACGTAGAGTGTATATAGTCGGCCCACCGGGATCTTGATACGTCTGGCAGCACCCGAGCGTTGTCCGGGCGGCAGGAACTCGACTCCGGCGTCTTGCAGAATCCGCTTTGCTGTCGGTGGCGAGATACAGAACTTGTTGCCGATCGCTTTGAACGAGGCTCCGGCTTCGTACATCTCTTTCATGTCATCGATTTGCTCACGGGACATCACAATCAGGTTCTTCTCACTCAGACGTTTGCGCCAGTGTGATTCCGGCACTTTGATGCCCGCCCGGTTCAACCTGGTGTACAAGGTCTTAAGGATCACGCCGTAATGGAGGGCGATGTCTTCGGGCGACTTCCCTTTGTCGAGCCAGCGTTGAATCTTGGCGTAATCGCGCTTCGTGAACTGGTAATCTTCTTGAGGTCTTCCTGTCCGTGCCATGTCACGGTTTCGCTCCTTTCTCGTAGCCGTATTGTTTAATCATCTCGCTGATCCGTTGCCGGCTCACCCCGAGCTCGTCGGCGATGGCCTGTTGATTCCACCCGCTCGCATACAGACGTTGAACCCGTTCCCGTTGGCTTGCCGTCCGGATGCCGTAGCGTCGGCATAGCGTGTCGACGTAACCGCGATCAATACCGAGCAGAGCCGCGATGTCTTTCCGGCTATATCCTTCCTTGGCAAGGCGTCGGAGTTCTTCCGTCCGTTCCTTCGTCTTCTCGGCCGGGCGTGGCGGGCGTCCTTGCGCCGGTGCCTCCGTGACTTCGCGTTTGGCTGTCCAACCATTAGTCTTAACGAGTGCCTTGACGTCCTTGACCTTGAGGTCCATGAGTCGGGCAATCTGGCTCGGGGTCATGCCGCGCTCGGTCCGTCGTTTGATGAGGTTCAACTGTGTCGCGAGCGGGATATCCTTCTCGGCGACGAGGCTTCCGTGTTCTTCTACGTCATTCATCTTGCCCATCCTCCCAGAGTCCGAACACGTCGGCGATGTAGCCGAGGAGCCGCGCCCGTAGTTTGTAGTACGCCTTGCGTTCGATGCCGAGCAACAACATGACCTGGCTGTCGTTGTAGTCGTGTCGCGGGTTGTAGCGCATGTCCCAGATGTCGACGAGCTGTTGATGCAGTTTTTCCTTGCGAAGTTTCTTGAGTAAGTCGAATTCTTTCTCTTTCAAGCGCAAGTCGTCACGTTTGAGCACCTTCGCTTCGACGGGCGAGGACGGAGCCGCGTGGCTCTGTCCTTCCCGGATGTCGTACGAGGCGATAGACGGCGCGATTTCCGCCTGCATCTTCAAGTTTTCGATGGTCATCGGTAGCGTGTAGTAAGCCCGGAGCAACTTCTCACATTGTCGTTGCTTCGGTTTCAGGTTCGTGTCGATCAATGGTGGTCCTCCTTCTTCTCGACGAGCGCCATATACAACTCGCCGTCACAATAAAAGTCTGTCGAGATGTTGCCAATCTGCACATAGCCTTTCTCGAGGTATTCGACGATGCGACGCTCGAGCAAGTGCCGGCTTCCGCTCTTGAGCAACTGGCGCCCGTTCTTCGAGACGCCGCACACGATTTCGTGCCACTCGCGCTGTTCGGCGGTCGGCTTGCGAATCGTCAACTTTTGGCGTTTCTTTCGGCTCTCGTGTAATGGGACGAAGCGCTTCGGCATGTCCGGCTGAATCTCCGGCTTCTGCGGGATGCGACGGGACGGGTCGGCCGCGCCCATCTCCCTAAGTACATCCTCGACCGTCATCGTGGTGAGGATAAAGTCCTTACGTTCTCGTCGTGTGTCCATTTCGAACCGCTTGGCGATGTCGCTCGCCGAGAGTCCGTTTGCGTGTAGCGTCATAATCATGCGTCTCATCCGTTTGTCCATGAACGATGTACCTCCCAACCGGCTTTTAGGTGACGTTGCAACTCGCCTTGGCTCATGGCGTCATACAAGGTGATCCATACACCTGCCTCACGCCGGACGAGGAACACCTCACGCGTTCCCCGATACCGGACAAAGGTCTGCGGCTTCTTCTTGCGGCGGTTCATTTCAGCACCCACTCGTTCGAGTCGAGCAGGGCGTACAGTTCATCTTCGGAGACGTCCTTGACGTCCTTGATACGGTTGTCAACGATGACGTGGAGCGTCAGCCTGTCAGGAAAGAGCAGATAGCGCGTCGTGCCTTCTGTGCGTTCGTAGTGCATCGTCATTCTCCTTTCAGCAGGTGAGGGTGCTCAAACACATTGCCGATGACTTCGAATGACCTTTGGAAGTTCCAAAATTGATAGTTATCAACTGGCGGCGTCGAATCTCCGATAAAGAAAAAACCGTTTGGAGATAAATCTTCAATCCCTTTAGTTTCTAAGCAATGTGCATAATCATGGATATGGCGTAGCGTGTTTCCGACGAGTTCTTTGACGACAACGTAGTCTTTGTTATGGCAGTAGAAATCGTTAAAACCATATCTCGTGATAGTTGGCGAATGTGGTCCAACGTTTTTTACGATATCTCCCTCATATATCTCGATGCCATTCTTGTCTTTGAGTCCGGTCGAGAACGATACACATTCAGATTTGATTTCGATTAGTGGCAGATTTCCCACATCTCCTGCATACACACTTCCGTCCGGTAACATATACAAGTCGCAATCAGTGATCCATTCATTGTTAACTTTGTCCCATGCTCGATATTTCATCTCAGCGTCCTCCCTTTACCTGTTCAAAGTGTCGTTTCATCTTGATCCGTTCGTTCCGTCGCATGCGCTCAATGCCGTGATGGTCGAGCGTCCGCTTGATGACACGATGGTTGCACTTGAATCGCTTCTGCAACTCGTCCGTGTTCAGACAGTCCTCGAAGTACGCCTTGTAGAATGATGGGAACGGGATGACCCGTGGTTCGATGTGATTTGTCGACCGCGGCTCCAAGGTGGGGCGAACCCACCCGTGACGCTTCACGTAGCGATGGAGGCAACGGCGACTGATATAGTGGCGTGTAGCGATGTCTTCGAGCTTGTCCGTGCTTGTCTCGTAGTCAAGGCGTAACTTCTCGGTCTCTTCAAGGGTGAGGCTCTGTTTCATGCGCCACCTCGCATCTTGGCGAGCATCTCCTCGAGTTCGTGGTCGTCCGGGACGCTCGCGGCGAGTTCCTCTTGGCGACGCTTGTCATGCTCACGTTGCTTCGCCCCTTCTTCCTCGAGCCATTCCGGCACCTTGTGATCTGGGACAGATTGTCTTCCATTTGTCCGTCGCTTCTTCTGCTCGACCAACTTCTCGTAGCCGACGAGGGTCTTGACCTTGTGCTCCTCGTCGAGTCTTTGGAGGATTCCAGCCGCATAGTCCCACTTCTTGCCCTTCTCAAGCGCAAGGTCGATAGCTTTCGTGATGACCTCTGCTTCGAAGCCTTTCTTCAAGAACTTGTCCACGGCGGTGATTACCAGTGGCGGCATGTTTCCGTAATTACTCTGATAATGAGCAACTACCGTTTCCATGAGAGAGTCTTTACTCTTAGTAGAGTTATTCTTAGTAAAGTCATTCTTAGTACTATAATTCTTAGTAGTGCTCGATTTTCCGACTTCGGTTTTTCCGACTTCGGTTTTTCCGACTTCGGATAATCGGTTTTCGGTGACAGGCGTTTCATAGACCGTGGTCTTGTATCCTTGCAACTGACCATTCGCCTGTCGGACCCGCTCCCGCTTGACGTGACCCTCGCTCTCGAGCTCTTTGAAGGCGGTCAGCACTGCGGCTTTGCCGTCCTTATGGTGCTTGGCGATTTCTTCGGTATAGATGACCCAGTCATCCGGAAGGCTCAGCACATAAGCGAGCAAACCTTTCGCTTTCAGAGACAGGTTCGAGTTGTTCAGGAACCCTTTGTCGAGCATGACGAAGTTGTTATCTTTGCGGACGCGGTGGATCCGTTCTTTATCCATGGGTCCCACTCCATTCTTCATAGCGTTTGTATTCGGCGTTCAGGTCGTGCATGAGTTGCGTGATGTCGACATTGGAGCGGGCGAAGAAGATCATCGTCTCCTCGCGCCCGTTCCGGTCATAGTAGAGTCGCAACCACATCAGAACGGCAGGTCATCATCTGACAAGTCGATTTTTCCGCCTACCGAGAACGGGTCGTTCGTAAATGTCGGTTGTGGTTTTTCAGACTTTGTCTCCTGCGCTTGTCCCCATCCACTCGATTGTTGTTGCGACTGACTGCCTCCACCTTTCGATTCGAGGAAGCGGACGCTATCGGCTACAACTTCTGCCCGGTAACGACGCTGTCCGTCTTGGCCTTCATAGCTACTGATTTGTAGGCGACCATCGACGCCGGCCATGTTGCCCTTCTTCAAGTATTGGGCGACGTTCTCGGCCTGTTTGCGCCAGACGACACAGTCGATGAAGTCCGCCTCTTTCTTGCCGTCCTGCCCGGTGAACGGGCGGTCACAGGCTAATGTGAAACGCGTGACGGCGATTCCTGATTGGGTGTACTTCATTTCCGGGTCACGTGTGAGGCGACCGACTAATACGATTCGGTTGATCATTTTGCAAATCTCTCCTTCAAATGTTTTGGCCAGTAAAAGATGTTCACTTTCTCGGTACAGGCCTTTACGTAGGCTTGTTCTTGGTCCCAATTCATGAAGTGCTCGTCGGCTTGCGTGGCAAACTCGACTGGTTCTTCGACTTCGATGGGTTCTTGCTCTTCGAATAGGTTCATTGTCCGTTCACCTCGAAAGGCATCTGTTGATTCGCCTCGATGATGGCCGGTTCGACTTCTGCATCTTGCTTCGTGTCGACGTACGAACTGTCGATGATGCCTTCTTGTGTCACCGAAGACTGGCGGATGGTCGAGACGCTGTTGTCCGCGGCGATGAGCTCTCCGACCGGCTGCAGGTGCCCGTCCTCTCGTTCGATTGACAATGGTGCGGTCTTGAGTAGCTTGAGGATGACAGTCTTGCGAGACATCTCGATGAAGTGATCTTTCCAAGGCCCGAACACGTTGCCCGATTTGTCTTTCGATTTCGTGAAACGGTCCCGGTGTTTCTCGACCTGGTTTCGACTCATGACGACGAAGTCTGAACCACCATCTTTCAAGTGATATACAGCGTAGAAATGGGTGACCTTGTCCGGGTCGTCCTCTCCGTTCGGCACGTGGTGAAGGTCTTTGTTCAGTCCGTATGAGTAATGGAAGTCGTCTCCTTCGTATACCTCATGGGCATATAGCTGTTTGAGCTCTCCCGAGCGACGGGCGAGGTCGATGGCTCCCTTGAATCCGAGTTGGAACTGCGCCTCCATCCGTTTCGTCTTACCGTTCCAGAATGGGAGGATGTAGGCGTGTCCGATGAGGTTCGGTTCGACGCCGAGTGCCGCACAGTTGACGATGGCACCTACGAGCGTCATCGGTTCGCATTCGAACAGTTTCGGATTCCGGCTAGCTGCGTTCAATCCGAGGCGCGTGAGCCGTTCTGGTGTGACATGTTTCGGGACCAGCGACTGAATCGCCTTATAGTTGGCGGCGAGCATACGCTCGAGTCCTTTCTCCGGTGTCAATGCCGGAGTCTGTGCCTGTTGTTGCGTCCGGTTGGCGAGTGCGGCTTTCGCATCTGTTGTGTTTGCCATGATGATTCCTCCTTATTTGACTTCCTTGATTGAAAAGCGACGTGTCGGGTTGCCGACCTTGCGATACTTCTCGACGATGTCGGGATGGTCGATCAGCAGTTGACGGGCATCGACCGTCTCACGTCCCTTGACATTCTTCCATTCGACGATGTGGTTGCGTCCGAGCCCGATTTCAGCGTTACCGATGAGTGCCTTGAGTTTGTTCTCCGCGTCGAGCTTGTCCGTCTTGGCGGCGTCCATCCGCTCACTGGCTTCGTGATATTGCTCGATGAGCGTTTCCGCCTCGTCCGGCAACTCCGTCTCCGATTCGTTCTCGGCCTGTGGGAACATGGCGCCGATCAGCGTGACCGAGGCGTTCGAACCATCGAACGGCGGTGGCACTTTCGGGAGCACATGGTTGTTCCAAAAGTTAGAGGCGGCGTCAATCATCAGTTCGATGAGCTCTTCGTCTCGCTCGACCGTCTTGTGGATGAAGCGTTGGCCACCGATGAGGACAGCGATGTGTGCCCGCTCATAGCCGGTGACGGCCAGGTAATGCATCACTTGGATGAGGTATTCCATCGGGACGTGCTCGCCTTCCCATTCCTTGGCCCGATATGCGGATGAGGTCTTACATTCGATGATTTCGGGTTTTCCGATGACGATACGGTCAAGGTTCGCGATGAGGTAAGGATGATCAGGGTGACTGAGCATCCGTGTGTCGTTGCCGACCGCTAGGCCGGTTCGTGTACCGAACTCTTGAGCCACCACGTCTTCGAGCATGTTGCCCCAGTACGCGGCCTCGCTCGTCTCGTCTTCATGTGGGGACTCGCCAACTTTATCGAGGTACACGCCCATCGGGGATTTGTACTTGTTCAACCCGAGGATGCCCGCGATATCCGAGCCGCCGATTCCGTTCCGACGAAGCTCTAGCCAGTCTTCTCGGCTCATGTCTTTCGTGTCGGCGATTGGGATGGCGTTCGTTTTGATTTGAGGGTTCATCGTGTCGCCTCCTTGGGTACGTCTTCGATTGGGATGCAGTTGTCCATCACATAGATATCTGCCTTAGAACAGCCACCTAAACTTAAATCCACTTTCACGTCAGCTTTGTATGTCGCGATAACTGCCGTGAACGCTCTTGAATCAAAACCGACTTTGTAAAGTCTTCCGTCAATATCTTCATATACTCCAACCCATTCGTCCGGCTTGTCGCGCATCGCTTGGCGGACGTCGAAGGGTTTCGGGATGTACCAGTCGCGTCTCAAGATGCGGTCGATTGTCATTAACCTTGGCGTTCTTTGTTGTGCATGAGTTGATACTGGCGAGCTGTATAAATCGCCAGCAGCTATAACGAACTCAGAAAACTCGTTATTGTGGAAGGAAAACACTACTTTTCCGTCTTTCAATCGTTCGAGTGCTTGCCAACCGTCAATCTTTTCGTATCGGTCGAGGTTCATACCGCTGTTCCTCCCTGTTCTTTGAGCATCGTCTCGTAGCAGACGTGCTTGACGCGCTGGGCACCGTATTCTTGTGCGAGTCGTTCGTAGCGAAGCTCGACCTCACTTTTCGGCTCGTCTTGTGCGAGGACTTCCTGCCATTCGACCGCTTGGTCGATCTGCGTGATGGCGTCTCCAATCGGGCCTGTGATGTTGGCGTTGAGGCTACCGAGTTTGACGATGCGTTCACGGATGTCATCTAAGTCGGCGGCGATGTCGTTCAGTTCGTTGATTTTGTCGTAGGCGTTCATTTGCGTTTTCCACCTTTCTTCTTTTGACGCATGCCTTGCTTACGAGATGATTTTCGGCTTTCTAGAAAACGGCGATGTTTGCTATACCGGTCCATTTCAGTGTCGAGATGAGCGTATTTACGAGCGTGTCCCCAAATGTCCAGGTTCATCAATACTCTTCCTTCTGGAATGTCTGCTCGAACAGTTCCTGCAGCTGGCGTAGCGTATTGAACACGCCCTGCTCGTAGCTGTAATCGAGGTCCTTGCCGTGCAACTGCTCGACGGCGTCGTTCGCCTCGACGCGGAGTTGCTTGATATGGTGATGGAAGCAATCGAGTTGTTCCTCGCGCTCCATGAGGCGTTCGTTATCGGCGGTCATGCGTCATTCCCCCTGCTTGTGTAGTCGAGTGTCGCCGTGATGCCGACGAGCACGAGTGTGACGACGGATGTGACGAGCCAGTACTCCGTTTGGTTGAGGAGCATCGTGAGGGTGAAGCTGATACAGGCGGCAAGCCCGAGCGACGTCATGATGATGTCCGTTTGGCGTGTGGTGAGCATGTCGTTCTCCTATCCCGAGGTGATCCGTGGTATACTCAAGGTGTCTAGTTCAAGAGCGTGCGGGGAATTTACCTCGTGCGTTTTTTTGTTTACTTTTCGTGTTGGTCGAGCCATTTATAGAGCGCCGCCCGCTCGATGAGTACCTTGCCGTCGACCTTGATATGCGGCATCCCGTTCGTCCGAAGGTGCTTGTCGACCGACCAACGGCTCATATGCAGTTCCTCGCACACTTCGTTGATGGTCATATACTCGCGATGCGGCTTGGCGTACTGTTGCATCACCTTGGCGACGGCGTCCTCGACGAGTAGCGAGAGCGCTTGTGTGTCAAACATAGGTAGGCTCCTTTCAGTCGCTATGAATCTCATTTAGCAATTTTGCGGCTGTTAACGCTTTGATAAGTCGATCGATGTCTTGTTGATCCAAAAGGACGGCCTCGTCATTGACATCTAGTAACGTCAATTTCGTTTCATCGCCCAGTGCCGTATTCAACGTAGTGACGAAAACCACAGGTCCTCCGTGAGTTTGAACAGCGATTTCGTCGCGGCCCATAAGTTCATCCGTTTTCATGACTCGTACCTCCGATTCGTTTTAAAGTGATTCGAAATCCATTTCGATTTGATCGTTTAATTGATGGATAGCCATTCGATTCTCGGTGCTCGGCGTCCATTCGCGAATGAAAACATTAGCTTCCTGGAGTCGAACGCGAGGGAGATCACCTTTCAACACGATGCCAAAATAATTTTTGAACTCCCGCCAAAATTGAGCGAATACCGTCTGGCGAAGCGAAGCATCCCGATAGGCTCGCGAACCTTTCCCGCCTAAAGAGGCAACAACTCTCTTGTTTGCTGAGTTTGCCATCGAACGCTCATCGCGAGACGACAATCTCATCTCACTTTTTAACAACTTGACATCTTGTTCGATGTCTCCAGTTTTCTCAATTAGATCGGCCACCCCTCGGAACAATTGCGGAAGAGAGTCATTTGCTTTTTGTGGAAGTTGAAACCGTCCTGTCTCCCGAATTTCTCGAAGGATGTGTTTAACCACCTTCTTCATTTGTTTAGCGATTGGTTTTCTAGACTGGAAGAAGACCTCATATAGACCGTCCTCGGTTAAAAACCAAACTTCTTGCGAACCACCAGGGGTCGAAACATTGCTTCGAACCTTTTCGTCTTCGTCGACAGTTTTAATCATCATGTGAACCGCCGTATGTTCAATCCATTCGGCCACGTCCTTTGCAAGGAACAATGGTTGCTCTTCACTACCGTAAATATCAATTTCGCGCCCGAGCACCTCTTCTGTATGAATCACGCGAAGTTCTTTAGTCCGGCTCGCCACTTCCATAATTTGAAACGTTGGTGTTTTGAATTCGTTCATTGCGTATCACTCCTTGTATGATTTACTTCAAAATCGGGTAATTAATAGTAGGATGTTGCTGTTTTAGCAACCCTGGTTCATAGGAAATCCGTGACCTCGCACTCGTAGAGTGCAGCTAGTTTAAATAACTCGTCTCCCCGGAATTTATGAAGACCATTTTCACGTTTAGACAATGGCGAAGCTGTACGGAATCCCAAGTATTTGGCCGCTACATCCAGTGTAATTCGCTTTTGTCTGCGGATCTGCTTGACCTTGTTCAAGTCTACTGTCGGTTCGGCGTATTGAATCATGTGAGTCACCTCCTTGTTGCTGTTTTAGCAACCCTTTGTATCTTCATAATAGTTGCTATAATAGAGAAAGTCAACACTAATTTTCTATTTTAGAGAATATATTTTTCTAATTCGGAAAAAAGTATATGATAGAAGGGAGAATACTAAGATGGAGTTGGTCATGGTTATGAACAAGGGCTTTCGTGGGGACCGCTTAAAAGCGATGCGAGTAAGGAAGCACATGAGTTTAGATGCTTGTGCTGAAAAATTAGGGACGAACAAAAGTACACTCTCTCGTATTGAAAACAACAAAAAAACTGTAGATTCTGAAATGTTTGCTGCTATTCTCGAACTATTAGGCGGGACGGCAGACTATTATATGGGGAGGGTCGAAGACCCGTTCATTACACACGCCGAATATATTGATCAATTAAAAAAATATCATTTAATAGGAGGAGACATGTTCGCTCCAGATAAGTTAGATGAACTTTCCCAAGAGAGATTTGAGGCATTACTAAAATTTGCGCGCGACCAGTATCTACTCAATCAGCTCGAGAAGGAATCAAAAAAAGAGAACAAATGATGAAAGAGCCTTACACCGAAGTGGTTGGCTCTTTTTTGGTAACTCTATGGGTGATTTCTTCTTGGGTGTAGATATACATAACTTGTTGTTGATCATCCCAGAACCAACCGATGACTTCCTTGACGGCCTTCCCGGACACGACTGCAATCTTATCTGGCATCTTGATATCCTGCAAAGAAATCCCTCCGAATACGAACGCACGTTCTTATTTGTGTGTCTTTAGTATGATTCATACCCAACAAATTTTCAACTATATTCCCAATATCAACAAGATTATTGTTTCGACAAGTGAAAATTGAGTGTCGAACATTCGATACGAAACTTAATCTACCATATATGGGTATATATAGTTGTAGTGATACAATTGAATCGAATAATTGAAAGAGGTGATTTTATGTTGGCTTTTCTAGGACAAACGGCAATGATTATTTTTGTGTTTGTTTTCATTTTTCACATGGCCGCACGTAGGGAAGTATCGAAAGACGAAGACAGAGGCGTTGAAAGTGCTCCGCGTATGCTAAAGATGAAACGCATCACCGGTCAAATAATGGGGGTCGCGGGTTTGGTATTCCTCGCAACTCTTGCGTTAGGGAACGATGAAGCTGATCCGAAAGAAGAAGTGGTTGCTCAAAATGACCAATCAAAAGAAAAACAGATCGAAGAAGTAAATTATTCAGAATTGGCTCGAACCGCGGCAAACGTTTCTGAATTAGAAGCGGCCCTTAAACAACTTGACCAGTCGGTCGATTCAGTTCGGCTTGAGGGAGACTTGGCCGTTATCAGTTACGATAGCGAGGAGGCAGTATGGAGCGAGAATACAATGGTGAAAGAGTTCGCAACTGACTCAACAAAGATACTGGAGATACTACATGCCAATCCAAATTTCGGGGATGCGGCATTTGAGCGATTTGGTACACTTGTTGATGATAAAGGGAACGAGAGTGAGTCTGGACTTATCAAGGTTTTGTATCTCGAATCTGAATCCAGTCAACTGAATTTCAAAAACTTTACAGACATGGTATATGGGGATGCGGCGAAATTTTATAACAACGCAACAGGTTATGCAATTAACGGAGCAATTTATACTAAAATCGAAACAGAACTTCAATACAATATGAAATGGGCGAATGATCCCAAGACTGACGTCTACAACGTTTATTTTTGATCTAATTTCGTGCACAGTAACGTGCACACTTACCGCCCATGCACAGGCGAATTCACAGTTTTTCCAACAACTTTCTTACAAATTCAAGACCATCAACCCGCATAACGGCGCGAATTCTCAAGCGTTCTCATTCCCACGAAAAACCAAAATAGAAATGGTAATGCTGCAGCACGAGTTCGATTCTCGTCGGAGGCATCAAATGGATTCCGTGACACGGACCAACACAAGCACTTTCTCAAACTATTGAGAAAGTGCTTTTTTATAGTCGATCGTCCATTCTTATATTCCAATAAATGGTATGATGGATAAATACTTATATAAAGGAGACTCGATATGAAACGTTTCATCATTCTACTTGCTGCCGTCGCCTTATTGGCCGCCTGTACCGAACAGACGACAGATCGTACGTCTGACTCACCCCCGAAAACTAAAAATGTCGTAATCGATGTATCCGAGACACAACCTTTCTCCGAGCCCGTCCCGACCGAAGAAGAAGTCACAATCTTTTTAGGGTATCTTGAGTCTCTGAGCAGTGATACGCTCGGCGCGTTGCGCGAATCAGAGCAGGCAATTTTCCCCTGTGGGATGTCTTGTGAAGACCGTCCGCTCGACGAAATCTCTACGCAAATCGACAGTAACCTGGAAGAACTCGAATCCGTCCGTGCCGACATTGATGAGATTCTCCCGGCACTTGACCACTTGTTGTCATCTGACGCCTCAGGCATCGACCGCGAGGGGTTGACCTCTGTATTGAACGAACTCACTTACATTAGTGAGACGTTGACACGATTTATAGAAGGTGACGATTGGGAATCTTGGGAACATGCCCGTACCAAATTGAATCATCTGTCATCGATGATGAAAGGCATCGCCATTAACCTAAGTGGTGTATGACAGCATATCAACTAGATATATCGCTCTCATCCAACCCCGGGTGAGAGCTTTTTCCGTCTAGTCATGGAAACTGTCTTGACACGGTTTCCGTTCCTCTATAAACTTGTAAAGTTGACAGAATGAATGATTTGGAAGGAGTACGATCCCCATGCTCAATGAATGGTTATGGATTCCTTCTGCCTTGCTCACGCTCGGTCTGCTCGTCCTCAGTTATAAGCTGTTCGGACGTGTCGGACTGTTCGCCTGGATCGCGATGGCCTCGGTCGTCGCCAACATCCAAGTGACGCAGCAGATTGTAATCGGTGGTTTCATCTTTACTCTCGGGAATATCGTCTACGGTTCCCTTTATTTAGCGACTGACATCTTGAATGAAAAATATGGTCGTCACACCGCCCGTAAAGGCGTCTGGCTCGGCTTCTTCATCTTGATCGTCTCGACGGTGCTCATGCAATTCGCATTGCTCTATGAGCCGTTCGAAGAGGCGCTGTTCATGCATGAGAGTTTCGAGGCGCTGTTCTCGATGCTACCGCTCATCACGCTCGGTAGTCTCGCGGCGTACCTCGTCTCACAGCTGTTCGACGTCTTCATCTATTCGAAGATTCGTGCCAAGACCGGTGAGAAGAAACTGTGGCTCCGGACGACCGGTTCGACCGTCGTCTCACAGTTCATCGACACGCTCACGTTCTGTACGATTGCCTTCTGGGGCATGGAATGGGACATCTGGTGGAATATCTTCATCACGACATACGTCGCCAAGTTCATCATCGCTTGGATGGCGACGCCGTTCATGTATTACGCAAAACGGACCGTCCCACAGGAAGACGAGACAGAAAAAGCAGCCTAAACAAAACCGCGAGCCGATCGGCTCGCGGTTTTTACTTTCCCTTGATATGAAGCCGCACCGCATAAGGGCGTGCATCTTCAAGCGACGATTTCTCCCGACAAACGGTGAGCGCCACGTACGCGTCGATGGCGAGCGCCTCGATGGCCTCGTCCGTTGCCTCGACCTCTAGTATGGTGTAGGGCGGCAGTTGCTCCAACTTGACCCACTGCCCGTGTAGATTTTTCGCGTAGATGATTGGTTCGTCGATCGAATAGCGTCGGAGTAAGTCCTTGACGTTCATACGATCCCTCCTCTATCCACTCTGTCTTCTCATTATAGAAAGCGATTGCATTTCTGTAAACCGCGCTTCCTAAATTTTGGTGCATTCAACGCTTCACGATTCGCCAAAAATAGCCGATAATCAAGGTAGAGAAATGAGGTGAACCGATGCGCTATCGACGACAAGAAACGTTTCGTTATATTTTACCGAACCCCCGCTTCATCCCATATCGCCTCATCTGGGAAGACAAAGAACTTCATGACGGGGAAGCACAACTGCTCAATATCAGCGCCCACGGTCTGAAGATGCGGTGCGATTACTTATTTCCACTTTCTGAAGGATTGAAAGTCCAAGTCAAACTCGACCTCGTCCCGTTGATTCAACCGCTCGACCTGACGGGTCACGTACGGCACCGTGGACAAATGGGGAGCCTGTATGATTACGGGATTCGACTCGATTCGAACTCTGACGAGACCCAGCAACTCGTGACGATGATTAAAGCGTATGCGCGCGAAAACCAATGAGAACGTGTCGATTGACACTTCTCATTTTTTGTTCGCTTGATTCCGGGGTATACTAAAAGAAACAGAGACAGACTCGAGGTGTAGGGCATGACTAGAAAGTTTTTACTCATTCCGTGGGCCGCTGCGATCGCCATCGCGCTCCTCGGCCCGAACGAACCGTTCTCGAGCCGGTTTTTGCTCGATTTCATCACGTATAATACGGACGCCTATGAAGGGTATTCGCTTTCCCTTTTCAGCATCCTAGGCGTTTATCCTCTCGCCTTGTTCCCGCTTCTTTGGTCCGAGGTGAACCAGTTGCGCCCGAACCCGCTCTTACCGGCAGCGACCGGTTTCGTCGTCGGCGGCTTCATCATCGCCCCGTATTTGGCGTTCGCGCGGCAGTCGCCTTATCCGACACCGATCAAACCGCTCCCGACACGATTGCTCGGGGTGTTGCTCTTGCTCGTCACGATCGGCTTGTTCATCGCCGCGTCGACGACCGGGAACGTGGCCGAGTATTGGTCATATGTCGAACAGAACCAGTTCGTCCGGACGATGACGGTCGATTTCTTCTTGCTCGCCTTCATCCAAATCACGTTGATGAACCGGGATGCCAAACGTTATAAGATGAGCTTGTGGCCGCTACCTTACATTCCCTTGTTCGGTTTGTTGTTCTGGCTGATCATTCGCCATAAACAACCGTTCAACGAGGCACCGCCAAGCTGACAAAAAATGAAATGAACCGAGCCCCTTTCGCATTCGCGTTAGGGGCATTTTATCGAAAATGGGATGACGGTTCCCAAATCGGGCCAGCTCCTATATACTGAGAATTCAGCTTACAGACGAAAGAAGGTACACATATGAGATTTTTTAAAGTGATGACGCATACGAACGATAAAGCCGAAGAGATCATCTTGAGCGAATATTTCAAGATCAATGACAAACAGGCCGATCAATTTTTGAAAGACACGCTCGAGCTCGACATGTATGACCAGAAAGTGACACTCAAAGAATGTCAGGTCGCGAAAGACCGTTGGGAGTGCCCAGTCGGAGATTTCGTCGTCGTCGAATACTTCAATGAAAAAGAGTTCGACAAAATGAATGAGTTTCGGAGCCCGGCACCGAAAAAATAATGCCATAAAAAGGCTTTCCGATTTTTGCCGGAAAGCCTTTTTTGTGGATACTCCCTCATTGAAGTCTCCTTATTTTGATTCTTTGTCGTCTTCTTCAGGTGCCGGGTCCGGATGTTGCGTCGGAGCCGGTTTTGTAGCCGGGTTTGATTCCTCATCCGGTACTGGGTCCGGGTGAACCCCTGGTTGTGATTCATCACGTTTCATTGAGCATCCCTCCTCTGCATAATGGACTAATTCCACATTAGGCAGTGTGCAAAACATCAGTGTATGTCTTTGTTGCCGATCACACGACGCGAGATGGCTTTCTCGATTTCGACGATGACAAAGACGATGAGACCGAACGCGACCGGATAAATCCAGTCTTGCAGTTCAAGTGGTGCCGTACCGAACAGCGTGTGCATGAACGGGACGTACGTAATGAACAGCTGGAGCCCGATCAAGAGTGCCGACACGAGGAAGGCGATCTTGTTGTCAAAGAAGTGACGGTTGAACGCCGGCGCGAGCTCGGTCCGACAGTTGAACAAGTGGAACAGTTGCGCCATGACAATCGTATTGAGCGTGATCGTCTGCAACTTATCGGTCGAGTAATCGAAATCGCCGAGCATATAGTTGATGACTAGACTACCGCCCCCGATTAAAATCGAGACGAACGTGATGCGGAAGACGTAGTAGCGACTCAGCAACGGCACGTTCGCGGGACGCGGTGGCCGTTTCATCGTGCTCTCTTCGAGCGGCTCGAAGGCGATGGCGAGCGAGAGCGTGATGGCGACGACCATGTTGACCCAAAGGATTTGGACCGGACTGAGTGGTGCCGCGGCGCCCAATAAGATACTCATTGCGACGAGGAGTGCTTGTCCCCCGTTTGTCGGTAGCAAGAACAAAATCGTCTTCTTCAAGTTGTCATAGACGCGACGACCTTCACGGACGGCGTTGTAGATCGTCTTGAAGTTGTCATCGACGAGGACCATCTGCGAGGCCTCTTTCGCGACTTCCGTTCCTTTGATCCCCATCGCGACCCCGATGTCGGCCCGTTTCAAGGCCGGTGCGTCATTGACACCATCTCCGGTCATCGACGTGATTAAGCCGTTCTGTTGCAATCCTTTGACGAGACGAAGTTTATCGTTCGGGCTCGTCCGGGCGAAGACGTCATTATGAACCGACGCCTCTTTGATTTCTTCGTCGGACATGTTCGTCAATTCTTTCCCTTCGAGGGCGCCCTCGACTTCCATACCGAGTTCTCGGGCGATGGCGACGGCCGTGTCTTTATGGTCGCCGGTGATCATCTTGATACGGATCCCCGCGTCACGGCAAGCCGCGACCGCTTCGATCGCTTCTTGACGTGGCGGATCGACGATGCCGTAGAGGCCGAGGAATGTGATGCCGTTCTCGACGTCTTCATGGTCGACCGTCTCTTTCGAGGCTTCGACGCGTTTGAAACCGCCCCCGAGCACGCGTTGTCCGCGGTCGGCAATTTCTTTTCGTTTTTCATCCCAATAGGCACGGTCGAACTCCGTGTCTTCCGCCATATCGAACAGGCGGTCCGGTGCCCCTTTGATGAAGATCATCCGCTCTCCTTTATAGTCGACGAGCGTCGCCATATATTTGTACTCCGAATCGAATGGAATCTTCGAGATGACGTCCAAACGTTCGATCGGCCGCTCCGCTTTTTCAGCGAGCGTGAGCAAACATGCTTCCGTCGGGTCACCATTGACGACCCATTCGCCGCCCTCTTCATACAGCTGGGCGTCGTTACATGTTTTCCCGACCGTGAGAAGGTCGATCATCGACTCATCATCATCTAAATCGAACGGCTGACCGTTCAGTTCTAAATCACCGTCCGGGGCGTATCCACTCCCTGACACTTCGATGTCGTGTTTGGCCGTGACGACTTGTTTGACGGTCATCTCGTTTTTCGTCAACGTCCCGGTCTTATCGGTACAGATGACCGATACGGCGCCGAGCGTCTCGACCGACGGCAAGCTGCGGACGATGGCTTTCTTCTCGGCCATGTTCCGGACACCGAGCGCGAGGATGATCGAGATGACGGCCGGTAATCCTTCTGGAATGGCGGCGACGGCAAGACCAATCGTCGTCAGCATCAACTCGATCGGGTCGAAATCGCGGACGAAGTAACCAAATGCGTAAATGACGACCGAGATGACGAGGATGGCGATGGATACCGTCTGACCAAACTTCGTCGTCTGGCGGATGAGCGGCGTCTTCACCGTCTCGACTTCAGCAATCGAGGCGTTGATTTGGCCGAGCTCCGTGCCTTCTCCGATGGACGTGACGATTGCTTTCGCACTTCCCGTCGCCACGCTCGTACCCGAATAAATCATGTTCTTGCGATCACCGAGGACGGCGTCTTCCGGTACGACTTGAATTTTCTTCTCGACCGTCGTCGCTTCACCTGTCAACGCCGATTCCTCGACTTTGAATTTCTCGGCTTGAATGACACGGGCGTCAGCCGGCACTTTATCACCGGCGGCAAGGACCAAGATGTCTCCGACGACGAGGTCGCTCGAGTCGACTTGGATTTGCTTGCCGTCACGGATGACGCTCGCCTTCGTCTCGAGTAATTTTTTGATTCCTTCTAACGCCTGCTCGGCCTTGTTCTCTTGGAGATATCCGACGACGGCGATAACCGTCACAACGAGCACGATGACGATCGTGTCGATGTACTCCCCTAGAAAGCCGGTGACGACAGCGGCACCGAGCAAGACGAAGACCAGAATATCATTGAATTGACGCAAAAATTTTATGATTTCAGGTGTCTTCTCTTTCTCGGGCAGCACGTTTTTCCCGTACTGTTCCTGCCGACTTGACACTTCCCCTTTCGACAGACCACTAGATGTGTCCGTCTCGAGCGAACTCTTTACCGCATCCGGTTCGAGTGCGTGCCAGTTTTTTGTCTCCATCTGCATCTCTACTCCTCCTTGGTCATTCCTATATGGAAAGTCTTTCCCCTTTCTCTTCCCAATCCGGGCCGGACTGACACATATGAGCTTGTTTTTTCGCTAATTTTACAGCTGAATTCGTTCACAATTTTCCAATTCGTCAGTTGGAAACGCTACCATCAAAAAAAGTCGTGTCAGATGGATGAAATGGCTTTACAGAACCGTTCGGATGGTTAACTATAGAGGAAATATAGAACAGAGAGAAAGAGGTACACCGTATGATCATTATTCAAGGGATCGCACTTTTACTGTTGATTCTTGCCTTATTCACGTTATTCAGTTACAAAGCCCCGTTTGGGATGAAAGCGATGGGCGCCTTGGCCGGCGCCGCCATCGCGAGTTTCTTGGTCGAGGCGTTCAACGCTTACGCCATCGGCGGTTTGCTCCCGCTCCCTTTATATGAGGAAGTCGGACAGGCGGCTGGTTCTTTGTCCGGCCCTGCCGCAGCCGCGCTCGTTTCGATCGCACTCGGGATCAATCCGGTCTACGCGCTCATGCTCGGTCTATCGGTCGCCGGCTTCGGCATTCTTCCTGGCTTTTTCGCTGGATACATCCTTGCCCTTGTCGGTCGTAAACTAGACCGTCATTTACCGGCCGGTGTCGACATGATTTTCTACGTGATCGTCATGGCTCCCCTCGCTCGCCTCGTGGCGACAGGAGTCGATCCGCTCGTCTCGAACACATTGTCGCAAATCGGTGCGGTCATCGAACTTGCCGCGACGCAAAACCCCGTCGTGATGGGACTTGTCCTTGGTGGGATTGTCACAGTCGTCTCGACGTCGCCACTCAGCTCGATGGCACTCACCGCCATGCTCGGTTTGACAGGTGTGCCGATGGCCATCGCCGCCCTCGCGTTGACAGCGTCGATCTCGATGAACTTCTTGCTGTTCAAGCGTTTGAACATCGGGACGAAGAAAGATCAACTATCGGTCGCGATTGAACCGCTCACGCAAGCCGATCTCATCTCGGCGAACCCGATCCCAATCTACAGCGTCAACTTCGTCGGTGGCGCCATCGCCGGACTCATCGTCGCGATGACCGGCATGGTGAACGACGCGCCAGGTTCTGCTGCCGGGATTCCGGGATTGCTCGTCATGTACGGCTTCAATGATTGGCAGACCGTGACCGTGACGGCGCTCATCTTGTTCGGCGTCGGCATCATGGCCGGACTCGTCGGCAGTAAACTGTTCAGTAATTTCCCTATCACTCGCCAAACCGAAAAAATGGCCGCTCCCGACGAAGAGGCCGCTTGATACAAAAGGTTCTCACTCCATCTCGAGTGAGAACCTTTTGTTATCGTTCTGCTTGCACCTCGGCGACCGTCTCTTCGACCGGTGTCCGATAGAGTGGAAAGAAATCAGATGGTCCGTAGCGGAGCAAATGGTCTTGATTCAACCGGTGGTAAACCGCCTCATCGAGCACGGACTGTCCGATATAGTATGTGAGCGGCTCATCCCCTGAGAAGCTCTGCTTGAAGTCATAGAGCGCATCTTCCCCGGTCGCTCCGCCACCGAGATGTACGTATGCTTTCTCTTTCTCGGCCGCGTGGCGGATCATCTCGCGGAACAAGAAATGGTTCGGTCGCAGCGCCAAGTAGTTCGCGTCCGAGCCTCCGAGATGATAATGCGCCCCATCGTCCCCGAACAACATGAACACGCCTGCCACGATGACGCCCTCATGGACAGCGAATAACAGCTCCGTTTCGCATGTATCGCTGTTCCACAGGTCCTCGAAGTATCGGTCCGAGAAATAGTACGCCTCGTTCGCTGCTCGACGGTCCATCGTCGCCCGATAAAGCCGGATGAATTCACATAGTTCATGGGTCTGCCCTTGTACCGCCGTCACTTGTTCACGGATAGCCCGCTTCACGTTTCGTTTCGTCATTTTACTGAAGCGTTGCTCGAGTTGGTCGAACGGGTCATCGAGCCGGACGTGCACCGTTTGACGAATCGGGACGGCTTGGCCGAAGGCACACATCAAATCCTGGTCGAAGCGGCAAGGATGATATCGAATCGTCTCAGTAACCGTGGCTTGATTCTCAGGACGTTTTAAAAAGAGACGTCTAGCCTCTGCGACGTCCTTGTTCGAAAAGTTGCCTTCACGGAACGGGCCGCCATAACCATACGCCGTAACGAGGTCATCATGACGATGTGCAATTGGACGACGGATGTATGGATACAACAAGATGCCGTCCTCTTTGGCCGCAATATACAACTCAGGCTGCTCGCCCGGTTCACAGTTGGCCAATACATAATCGTAATGATCGTACGAATCACAACTGACCTCCCGCAACCAGTTCTCCCACTCCCATCGATTTTTCACAATCTGATTGAACATCATCCGTTCCCCTCTTCCTTTAAGTCGTCATTGTTTAAAGTGTGACAGGACAGTCTGGAGTCGTTTCCTATGTCCTGTTCCCATTCAAAGCTGACTATTTGAAGGAGGGGAATAGCTTTTTGTTGTTAACAAACATGAAGCGAGCTTGTTCATTCACAATAAAATCATAGCGATTTCTTTGAGATTTTAAAAAGGACGACCTCGCCAATGGCGTCAGGTCGTCCTTCATGATTATGACTTGAAGTCGAGGACACGTTGAAGCCGTGATGCTTCACGAGCCGTTTCGATGACTCTCGTCGTCAAGAGCGCTTCCCGAAGCGGCACGAGCGGATGACGTGTCATATAACTATCCGCCAGCGCCCGGTAGAAGGACAAATACTCACCTGCTTCGATGTCGATTGTCGATTCAACATCTGTGACGACCGTTCCACTCTCACGGTCGGGACATCGCACTTCCCCGTTCCGGAGACACGCCTCTTGCGGATCGAGTCCAAACTTCAAGAAACTGCCTTCCGTCCCGTGCACTTCGAACCGCGGCGCCTCGATGGCGATGAACGGGTTCGAACGCAGATATACCCGTTTTTCTCCATAATACAGGGTCAGATGGAAGCCGTCGTCAGACTGACCTCCTTTACGTTGAATCATAACATCTGCCGACACTTTGTCGGGTGCACCGAACAAGACGAGCGCTTGATCGATCAAATGGCTACCGAGGTCAAACAATATCCCTGCTCCCGGCCCCGCATTCTCGCGCCACCGATCCCGGACGACCGGACGGAACCGGTCGAACCGTGACTCGATCACTTTCCAATCGCCGAGTCGTTTTTCCTCGAGCAGTCGTTTGACCGTCAAGAAGTCTCCGTCCGTCCTTCGATTATGGAAGACGTTGACGATTCCGGCACTGGCCTGTTCGCGTGCAATCAACGCCTCTCCTTCCTCTGTCGTCAAGAACGCAGGCTTCTCGACGAGAACATCCTTCCCTTCCTGTAAACAACGTTCCACCATGTCCTTATGTAAATGGGACGGCGTCGTGACGATGAACAAGGTCGCCTCAGTCGCGAGAGCCTCGTCTAGCGTTGCATATACCGCGACATCGCCAAGTACGGCTTGTACGTCCTCAGGTCTTGATGAGACGACACCGGCGACCTGGAAGTCATCCAGCTCCTGTAAAAATGGTAAATGAAATGTCGTCGCGGAAAAACCGAAGCCGACAAGAATCGTTTGAATCATACCGTTCTCCTCCTATCCATTCGCCTCTCAGTATATCAAAAAAAGGAGTCAATCGACCCCTTATGCACTGACACTCTCATCCATGCTGTATTCAAACGTGTTATACCCGTCCCGTGAGTCCACGAAGACGAAGCCAAACCGTGGATAATAACTGTTCAAGAAATCATTATCAGCCACACAATCAAGCCGGACCGGCTCCTGTGTGTCGGCTTCACGTAAGACGTGCTCCATCAGTTGTTGACCGACGCCCCGCCCCTTCAGCCGTTCACTGACAACGATTCGATGGATGTATTGACCGCGCTCGCCATCTTCCCATAAGCTATGGTCCCAGTCATCTGCCGGAAGTAAGGCGATCGAGGCCAATACCGATCCATCTTGCTCGTACACATATACATATCCCGAGGTGATGTCTGTCTGCACCCGATCTATGAGGTCTTGCTCCAAATATTCCGCCCATTGATCGCTACCTTGTTGTTTTAGCGCTACGGCTCGTTGTTCGATAAGGTCCGCGATGTGTTTGGCATCGCGTTTCGTCGCGAGTCGAATCATAACGTCCTCCTTTGTATTACAGTATTTGAAATACAAATATAACGGACCGTTTCGACTCTTTTCAACCATCCTGCTCACATTACGTAAATGGGACGACCTCGCCGCCGTTCAAACGATAGCTGTACGTCATCGTCGCGTTCAGACTGTGCGACACCGAACAGTAGCGATCGACGGACAACTCGATGGCGCGGCGGACCCGTTCTTCGGGCATATCCCCTTCGAGGACGTATAAGATGTGGATGGCCGTGAACTTCTTCGGATGTTCTGTCGCCCGGACGCCGTCGATTTTCATCTCGAACCGCTCGAGCGGCAAACGCATCTTATGCAGAATTGAGACGATATCGATGCCTGTACAGGCGGCCGTCGCCTGCAACAGCATCTCGGTCGGTCGTGGACCCGTGTTGAGACCACCGACGTCCTCCCCGGCATCGAGCGTCACGTCATGACCTGACGGCGTCGTCGTCTGGAACGCCATCCCTTGTTTCCAATTCACTTGTAAATGCATCTTTGTCTCCTCCTTATGTTTCGATAGCTTACTATTCCCTTGAATGAGGTATTATTAATCTATGCACTGAAATTGTCGTTTAGGGAGTTGGTCGCTTGGATTGGTCGGTCATTATTAGTTGGGGGCTGTATATCGTCCTCGGATTGAATTTATTGTTCGCGTTAGCCGTCATCTTCGCGGAGCGCCGCGATGTCGGGGCGACGTGGGCGTGGCTTCTCGTCTTGTTCTTCTTGCCAATTATCGGGTACATCATCTATCTCTTCCTAGGCCGACAGTTGAAGAAGGACAACTTCTTCAACTTGAGCGTCGAAGAGCGCTCGTTCCACGCGCTTCAAGTCGAGAGTCAAATCGAACAGATCCGCCGGAAAGAGACCGCTTTGGCTCAACCGGTGTTCGAAAAGTACGAGCAACTGCTCGAGATGAACTTGCGATCGTCGAAGTCACTCATCAGCGTCCATAACAAATCTGCCATCATGCATGATGGCGAACAGAAGTTCAAAGCGCTCATGGACGATATCCGCAGCGCCGAAACCGAGATCAACATCCAGTACTACATCATTCAACGCGACGCGCTCGGGAAGGCGCTGATCCACGAACTAATCGAACGCGCCAAGGCGGGCGTCAAAGTCCGGCTGTTATATGATGCGGTCGGTTCGCGCAGCCTCCGTGACTCCGATTTTAAAGAATTGATCGCACACGATGGCGAGGTCCGCGTCTTCTTCCCGCCGACGCTCGGATTGATCAACTTCAAGTTAAACAACCGCAATCACCGCAAAGTCGTCATCATCGACGGCAAGATTGGTTATGTCGGTGGCTTCAACGTCGGCACCGAGTATCTCGGCCTGGTCGAGAAGTTCGGATACTGGCGTGACACACACCTCCGCGTCGAAGGGGACGTCGTCTACCATTTGCAACATCGATTCATTCTCGATTGGAACTATTCTGGCAGCAAACATCATGACCCGGAGAACTCGTTCTGTTTCGCACGCCACGACATCAAGGACAAGTCGCCGATGCAAATCGTGACGAGCGGACCGAACTCCGACACGGAACATTTGAAAAACATGATGATCAAGATGATCATGTCGGCGAAACATCGTGTCATCATCCAGACGCCTTATTTCATCCCGGACACGAGCTTCATGGACGCCTGTAAGATGGCACTTTTGTCCGGCGTCAAGATGGACATCATGATTCCAGGAAAGCCCGACCACCCGTTCGTCATGTGGGCGTCGCTATCGTTCCTCGGCGAATTGCTCGACTACGGGGCGAACGTCTATATGTACGGGCAAGGCTTCCTACACGCCAAGACGCTCGTCGTCGATGATGAGATTTCGACCGTCGGGACGACGAACTTGGATGCCCGCAGTTTCCGATTGAACTTTGAAGTGAACGCCGTCATTTATGATCAGCGGGTCGCGCTCGAACTCGCATCACTGTTCGAGTCAGACGTCGCCGTCAGCCGCAAATACACGGTCGACGACTATGCGGCCCGGAAATGGACCGTCCGGATGCGCGAAGGCGTGTCACGATTGCTCAGTCCAATCTTATAAGTTCTGATCACGCTAACTACCCCATCGTATCGGCCAAGTATGCCAACGCGATGGGGTATCTTTATATTCGTAAGTCGAGAGCTATGTACTCACACCAAGCTGTGTCGATTTCTCGTCATATTCTAAAATTTGCTAGCATTTAAAAGAATACTCGCTAGTTTCTTCCCGAATTAGGGTATAAAGTATCAGTACGAACGTCCTACACTACCGCTTCGGCTAGGAAAGGAGGAAGTATGCGTTCACGCATATGTCATACAATGGCTGATCAAGAACGGACTCATCATGACACTCACACCACGAAACCCGATCCTTCCTCATGGGACCAGCTCCCGATCGGCCTGTTCGCATTCAATCGTGACGGGCAGATCGTCAGCTATAACGAATCATTCGTTCATTTACTCGGGATGCTTCCGACCTCGATTGTGATGTTCGAGCGATGTAGTTCTTCTTCGTTCGACTTCTCAGGCGCCATTCGGAACGTCTTGAACGGGGAGACGATTCGCATGGCCGGCTGGTATAAAGCACCAGAACGGCAGGCTCGCTTCATCCAAACGACGATGTCTCCGAGTTTTTCCGCGGACGGACAACTTGACGGCGGCGTCGGCATTTTAGAAGACGCGACCGAGCAACGTCGTTATGAAGAACGCATGGAACACCTGTCCTCACTCGATCCGCTGACAGAGCTGTATAACCGGAAGAAAGTCGGGGACGTTCTCTCGTCGACGGCTCAGGAGACGGTCGACACAAGGGCGCCCGCCGCTGTCATCATGCTCGATATCGACTATTTCAAACTTGTCAACGATACGTTCGGCCATCCGACCGGAGACCTCGTCTTACGTTCGATTGCCCAATTGCTCAGGCGCAACATCCGCAAGTCGGACTCGATTGGCCGCTGGGGTGGTGAGGAATTTTTAATCGTCGCCCCACAGTCAACGCTTGCTGACGGTGTGCAACTCGCCGATAAGCTCCGAAAAAAGATTAACGCCGAGCCGTTCGGTCCCGTCCCGCGCGTCACTTGTTCGTTCGGCGTCAGCGCCCTTGAAGATGGGAAGACGGTCGAACAGGCGCTTCAGGATGCGGACGAGGCGCTGTATGTCGCCAAGAACCTCGGCCGTAATCAAGTGTCGAGCAAGCGATAGTTTTGAAAAAGGATGCGTTCGTGCATCCTTTTTTTGTGGACAGACGATTCCGTCAAGTTGGCTTGCCTTTACAAACTTGAGGTAGATGATGCCAGAGCATTCAATCGGTCATCAGTCAGTGAAACATATTTGTGAAAAAAACAAAAAGGGATGATCGTCTGCCTCGAACAGATTCTCATCCCTTTTTCTCATTCGTATGTTAAAGCGTGATACGAACTCCTTCAACTCTTCTGCCATATGCGCAAATGAGTTCGCAGATTGCGCAATCTCTTCCATCGAACCGAGTTGGTTCTCCGTCGTCGCCACTTGCTTCGAGGCTACTGAGTTCTCATCGGCGATAGGTCAACTTGCTTGCTGTCCTTGCACGGTCATCCCCCTTATCCATAAAAACGGACGCGATCTGCTCTGGCCGCGTCCGTTCATGCGCCGACGATGGCGTCGTGATTCCCTTTCGTCCACCCGTAGGCGACTTCGCGCAGAGCGAGTTCCCCGAACAAGCGCTCTTTCGCATCGATGACTTGCCCGTCACGTTGCTCATAGAACGTGCGGTAAGGGTTCAATTCGAGCGCCCAAATGATGAGCCCGTGATTCGACATCGCTTGGATCGCTCGCTCCAGCAATAGCGAACCAATCCCGTTACGCTGATGGTCCTCTAGAATGTAAATCGCATAAATCTCATTCGGATGGTCCGGATATTCGCCCGTCCGTTCTTCCCCGTAAAGAACGAACCCGACGATTTCCTCTTCGACGATGGCGACAAACCCTTCGACTTCTCGTTTCGCGAGGGCGCTGCGGACCTTTTCAGACCACTCGATCGCGTTCGAACCGAGCTGCAAGAGAAAGTCGGTCGGCACAATTCCCCGATAGGTTGTGCGCCATCCGTTCACCCTCACCCGCGCAATCCCGTAAGCATCTTTTGGCTCGGCTTTCCGTATGAGCATCCGTACCCCCTCCTTAGCGTAAGTTTTACAAGTATTTTACCACAAATCACCCAATCGAAATCAGACTTCTTCCAGATTTGACTGACAATCATTTGACAAAAAACGACCGTAGGAAATCCTACGGCCGTACTGGTCAAGCGACGTTACGCGTTGTTGTAGCTTGCGTCTCCGTCAATGGTTTTTTCAAGAATGACAAGAGCAGTGCTCCAATCAAGGCTCCGGCGAGAATCGCGAGGGCGTAAAGTCCCATGCTCATGACGACGTTTCCAGCCCCTTCAAGAAGTGGGAAGACGAAGACTCCACCGTGTGGCGCTGGCAATTGGATCGCGAAGAAGGCTGACAATCCACCAGCGATGGCTGATCCGAGAATCGCTGACGGCAATACCCGAATCGGGTCGGCCGCTGCAAACGGGATGGCCGCTTCCGTGATGAACGAGGCACCCATGATATATGCTGTCTTCCCGGCTTCACGTTCTTGTTTCGAGAACTTTTGACGGGCGAACACAGTCGAAGCGAATGCGACGAGAAGCGGTGGTACCATCCCACCGGCCATGACAGCTGCCATGATTTCTTGGTTACCGGCAGTGAGTGCAGCTGTACCAAAGACGTAGGCTGTCTTGTTAATCGGACCACCCATATCGACGGCCATCATGCCACCGACGATGATACCAAGCAAGATGGCGTTGGCGCCGCTCAGGCTGTTCATGACATCCATCAACCATGTCATGAAGGCTGCGATTGGTTTATTGACAACAAGTAACATGATCATACCGGAAATAAATGACCCAAGTAACGGATAGAGCAATACCGGTTTAATTCCTTCAAGCGAGGCCGGTAGTTTAGAAAGTGCTTTAACCAAGAAGAGGACGACATATCCGGCAAGGAAACCAGCGATGAGTCCGCCGAGGAATCCGGCGCCACCTTGGCTGGCTAATAAACCAGCGACAAGACCTGGTGCGAGACCTGGACGGTCGGCGATTGACATCGCGATGAAACCCGCAAGAATCGGGACGAGGAAGCTAAAGGCTGCCCCACCGATTGTGTTGAGTTGCGCCGCAAATTCATTGAATGACGGGTCATCCGGATTTGCCGAGTTGATGCCCCAGAAGAAGCTGATGGCGATCAAGAGACCACCAGCGACGACGAGTGGGAGCATCGCGGATACACCGCTCATCAAGTGCTTGTAGATGCCTGTGCGCTGTTCTTTCGTACCACCTGACGAACCGGTTCCTCGATACACCGGTGCGTCTTGTTTGACGGCCCTGTTGATCAACTCTTCTGGCTTCCGGATGCCTTGGGCGACCGGGACTTCGATGACATGTTTTCCGGCGAACCGGTCCATCTCGACGGCTTTATCAGCCGCGACGATGATGGCTGTCGCTTTCGCAATATCAGCCGCTGTCAATTCATTCTTGACGCCGGTCGAACCGTTCGTCTCGACTTTGATATCGACACCCATCGCTTCCGCTTTCTGCTTCAAGCTATCGGCGGCCATGTACGTGTGAGCGATACCCGTTGGACAAGCCGTGACAGCAAGGATGTAAGGTGCATCGGCTTGAACCGGTTTCGAAGCAACAGGAGCCGCCTCAGCCGCTTCTTTTTCTTCGATGGCCCGAATGACGTCATCTTCTGACGTAGCTGCATAGAGACGTTCTTGGAACGCTGGATCCATAAGGAAGACAGATAATTTCGAGAGTGTTTCCAAGTGTTCGTTATTGGCGTGTTCTCCAGCGGCGATCATGAAGAACAAGCGGCTGTTTTGGCCGTCGAGTGCTTCGTAATCGATGCCTTCCGAGCGTCCAAAGGCGATGGCCGGTTGTTTGACGGCCTTCGTCTTCGCGTGCGGGATGGCAATCCCTTCACCGAGTCCGGTCGTACTTTGTGCTTCACGTGCGAGGATGGCGTCGCGGTAGCCGTTACGATCCGATAGTTTGCCAGCGCGGTCGAGCACGTCGACGAGTTCTTCGATGACTTCGGCTTTCGAACGGCTGCGGAGATTCAGTTGAATCGTGTCCTTTTTAAGAAGGTCCGTGATATTCATGTTGTTTCCTCCAATCGAGATAGTGGGATGACGCTGACTTCGCCGACCAAGCGGTCCACGTCTTCTTTTGTGCACAGCCCGAACGTATATGCAGACGCGCTGCCGGTCGTGACCGCATAGCGGAACGCTTCGGTTGCGTCGTGGTCGAGAATGTTGGCGACGAATCCGGCGACGAGTGAATCGCCTGCGCCGACCGAGTTGACGAGTTTGCCGCTCGGTGTGTTCGCCGTATAGGCGCCTGAACTGTTGACGAGCATCGCACCGTCACCGGCGAATGAGACGATGACGTTTTGGGCACCGCGTTCGACCAACTGCTCCGCATACGGGAGCGCCTGTTCGAACGTCTCGATGTCTGTATCGAACAGTTCACCAAGTTCATGGTGGTTCGGTTTAATCATGAGCGGATTGAGTGAGAGGACTTCGAGCATCGCTTCCTTCGTCGTATCGACGACGAACTCGGCACCGTTTGCCCGCACCGTCTCAGCGAGCGTGCGGTAGAGTGTATCCGGCAGATTGCCCGGAATGCTTCCGGCGAGGACGACGATGTCGCCCGGTTGAACGTGATCGAACTGACGCGTCAACCGTTCAAGTTCCGTGTCCAAGATGACCGGGCCGCTCGCGTTCAATTCCGTCTCTTCTTGCGCTCGAATCTTGACGTTGATGCGCGTCTGACCATCGACTTCGACGAAATCGGTTTGGACGCCCTTGTCGGTCAGCGCCTTCTTGATGAAGTCTCCCGTCGTGCCGCCGACGAATCCTAACGCGACTGTGTCGACGTCATATTCACGTAAGACGAACGCGACGTTGATGCCTTTTCCTCCGGCCCGCTGCGTCGTCTCTTGAATCCGGTTGACTTCACCGAGGACGACTTCAGGGAGCGTCACGTAATAATCGATTGAGGGGTTCAGTGTTAACGTGTAAATCATTGGGCGTTCACCACCTTTGTGATTGATTGAATTGAACTGACGCTTGTCGAGTCGCTCCATGTGACGAGTGTAGCCGCTTCGAGCGGAGCCACCCGACTGAACGAACGTTTCCCGAATTTTGAATCGTCCGCCAAAATGTACGCCTCGCGAGCCAGTTCGATTGCTGTTTTTTTGACGAGTGCCTCTTCCGGGTCTGGGGTTGTGTACCCGGCCTCTAGGTCGACGCCATTGATGCCAAGAAAAGCGAGGTCGACCCGATAGTTCATCATGCTCTCCCGAGCGTTATAGCCGACGAGTGCCTGTGTCGACCGTTTCAACTCACCACCGATCACGAACGTCTTGATATCGAGGTCGAACAAGTCGTTGGCGATTGGTAAACTGTTCGTCACGACGATGACGTCTTTTCCATCTAAAAAAGGAACCATCGCTTGCGTCGTCGTCCCAGCATCGAGATAGACGGACATCCCGTCTTCGATGAATGTCGCGGCCTTCCGTGCAATCGCGACTTTTTCATCGACGTGTTGATCTCGTTTCTCCTCGAACGTCGGCTCTTCTTCGTAGCGGGCCACGAGCGTTGCGCCGCCGTGTACCCGTTCGAGATAACCTTCTGCTTCGAGGTCGGTCAAATCCCGGCGAATCGTCGACTCCGACGATGCCGTCAACTCGACCAATTCTTTCAATTTGACAATCTTTTGCTCCGACAGACGTTGCAAAATCAGTTGATGTCGTTGCTTCGTTAACATCATATTCCCTCCGTAGCTCTAATATAAAGCGTTTTCATTTAAAAAACAATCATAAACATTCAAAAACATTCATCTTTTTTTACGTTTTCACAATTATAACATAAAAAACGGTCACTTGGTGACCGTTTTTGACAGTTTATTATCGTTTCATCAACCAATCGTTCAATCGGCGAATGAGTTCGGGGTGAAGCGGTGCCTCAATGGCGTTTCGATATTCCTTATGCAATGTGAGGAGCGCGTGCGGACTCGTCCGTTCGACGAGCAAGTGGTTCATGTTGTGGATGATGTGGCTGTCGATGTCCCCTTTCGTCCGAATCGAGTGGACATGCTCCGGCGGGACTTGGACATCGCGGTCACCGGTCAGGGCGAGCACCGGGACCCGCACATGTTCGAGTCGCTCGCGGACGTCATACGACGCATGCTCGCGAATCCATTTGGCGTTCACGACTTGGCCGCGGTACTTGAAGGCGGCGACGTTCGTCCGCAGCGACCGTTCGAGCAAATCGTCTTGGCGCTGGCGAATCTTCTTCGGGACGCCGGTCAATCGATAGAACACGCCCTTGAGTCCTTTCACCGAACCGACTTCAGTTGCGAGTGCGTCGGCTTGCAGCAAGAACATCTTCTTCGAGGAATCGTTGAATCCGGCAAGAAGAAGCAGTCCGGCCGCGTTCGTCTCGAGCTGGACCGCCGGGGCGATCACTGCCCCTTCGCTGTGACCGAGCACATACATGTCACCTGCGTCCGGCTCCTGTTTGATGGCGTTGACGACGGTGATCGCATCTGTCACCAAGTCGTGCAGCCCGACTTTATTGAAATCACCGTCCGATTCACCGATGCCTTGTTTGTCATACCGGTAGACGTTGACACCCATCTTAAAGAGCGCCTCGGCCAGTTTTTTATACGTGCCGAATTGGGATGGTCCAAGATTGCCGTCCCGGTCGCTCGGCCCGCTCCCGCTGAGCAGGACGACCGTCTTACGGGGTTCGCCGTGGGTCATCCACGTACCGGCCAGTTGTCCATAATTCGTTGTCACATTCAGTTGTCGTTCCATCGTATCGCCTCCCCTTTCATCATACCGAAGTAATGGATCCGTTTCGAGTAAAAGAATAGACCGCCCTATATGTGACGGTCTTACTTCTTATTGGAGAGTTAACCACTCGCTGAGCCATTTAACGTGATCACGCATCGCCTCGTCAGAAAGACGACTGATTGTGTCTTTATCTGTATAAACGTCGTTATGGGCTGTGACAGAATCATTGACGGAGATGACTGGGAACCCGGCTTGCTTGTACTCATCTAAGATTGATACGCCTAGACTCTTCACTTCGACAGGGCCAAAACCAATCCCCTCCATAAACGGATATGTCGTCATCCCACTTGTTTTGAAGAATCGATTCGTCTCCCCTGTACCAAGTATATCAAGTAACATGATGACACGCGGCGTCGTACCTCGATCTTGAAGCATCTGCAAATAGTGCGTACTTGATTCGTATCCATCCCCAGTTCCATTCAAGAAAACGTAGCGGACCGTTGCATCCGTCTCTACGTCATCCATCGCTTGAAGCGTATGGTAGAGCACGGATGCACCACCTAACCCAGTGAGAGCGTGATCGCCATACCAGCTTCCCTCAAGTCGGGCCATGACAATCACTTCTTTGTCAGTCGTGCCAGGTTGCGTAAACTCTACGTAAGGAATTTCGTCTGTGAACGGCTCAATCGCAACCGTTTGACCGTCTTGGAAAGACTCGGCTGTTATTCGGTCGACCCCGGCCCCATTCAAGCGAAGTGCAGCTGAAACGTAAGCGAATCCATATTCTTCCGGAGCATCCGGGTGTGGCGTAATGAGATAACCTGCCGCATTCGCTTCGGCTAATTTTGTAAGATAGCGATTCGCCGCCTCGTCATTAAGGACTTCTCCGTAATAATCGATTTCATACGCATCTTCCATTGCTTCATAAGATACGTCGGTCGTCGGTAGGACGATGACTCTTCCAGCCACATCAGGTATCGGGGCATCCCATTCCAAATGAAGCAGTTCCCCTTCAATTGTCTCTTCAAATGGAATTGTCGCGTACCCATCGTAAAATTCATCATCAATCGTTATAGTCGGCCAATTCGTGTTGAGCGGAGCGTAATGAATCTCACGTTTCATATCGACTGAAGTCTCGTCAGAAACACCAATACCTAACGACTCGAACAGTTCGACATTTTCATGGCTTTCTGCGACCCGATCGTATGAAGCAAAATATTCAGCCGTCTCATAAGGACTTGTTGCCGAGGCCGGATTGAAATAAAGAAAAATAGTAAATAGTGCCGACAGTAGGCTGTACATAATGGTCATCTACGTATCTCCATAAAAAAAACTCACCAATAAATGGTTGTATTATCCTATTATATTAAGTGATCTGACAATTGTATATTTATTTTTCAAGAAAAAACGGCCTCCCTCTTAGGAGGGAAACCGTTTAGATATTGTAAGACTTATACGCCTTCGTAAGCAGCGTACATGATTTCTTTCAATTCTTCGACGAGCGGCATTTTCGGGTTAGCCGTCGTACATTGGTCTTCGAACGCGTCGACTGCCATCTTGTCGATTTTCGCGTCGAGGTCCGCTTTCTTGATGCCTTGGGCTTTGAACGAGAGCTTGATGTTCAAGCGCTGACCGAGCTCGATGATCGCTTGGATGAGCGACTCGACGCCTTCTTCCGTCGTGCTGGCTGGAAGTCCGAGATAGCGCGCGATTTCAGCGTAACGCTCGTCGGCGATGAATGACTCATATTTCGGGAACGCCGCGAGTTTCGATGGGCGTGTCGCGTTATAGCGGATGACGTGCGGCATAAGGATCGCGTTCGTCCGTCCGTGTGGGACATGGAACTCGCCGCCGATTTTGTGTGCGATCGAGTGGTTGATACCGAGGAACGCATTCGCGAAAGCCATACCAGCCATTGTTGATGCGTTGTGGACTTTCTGACGTGCTTCGGCGTCACTGCCGTTTTCATACGCTTTCGGGAGGTAATCGAAGATCATCTTCATCGAACGAAGCGCGAGTCCATCCGTATAGTCGTTTGCCATGACCGAAACGTACGCTTCGATGGCGTGTGTCAACACGTCCATTCCTGTATCCGCCGTGATTGAAGCTGGGACCGTCATGACGAACTCAGGGTCGACGATGGCGACGTCCGGTGTGATCGCATAGTCAGCGATCGGGTATTTGACGTTGCGTTTCTTATCTGTGATGACCGTGAACGGTGTCACTTCAGAACCCGTACCTGATGTTGTCGGGATCGCGACGAACATCGACTTGTTGCCGAGCGTCGGGAACTTGTACGTCCGCTTGCGGATATCCATGAATTTTTGGCGAAGGTTCGAGAACTTCTCTTCAGGGCGTTCGTAGAAGAGCCACATGCCTTTCGCGGCATCCATCGGTGATCCACCACCGAGTGCGATAATCATGTCTGGTTGGAAGTGACGCATCGCTTCGGCACCACGCATGACCGTCTCGACCGATGGGTCTGGCTCGACTTGGTCGAAGATGCGATACTCGACACCAGCCGGCAAGTTTTTGACGACTTTATCGGCAAATCCGAGTTTGACCATCATTTCATCTGTAACGATCATCGCCCGTTTTTTCGATGTGAGCGATTGAAGGTATTGGACCGAGTTTTTCTCAAAGTAAATCTTTTCAGGGACTTTAAACCATTGCATATTCACGCGACGTCTCGCCACCTTTTTCACGTTGAGTAGATGTTTCGCCGTCACGTTCTCAGAGACGGAGTTTTTACCGTACGACCCACAACCGAGTGTGAGTGATGGTGTCATTTCGTTATAGAGGTCACCGATCCCGCCGTGTGCCGTTGGCGAGTTGACGATGATGCGGCAAGCTTTCATCCGGAGTCCGAATGCGAGGATGGCGTCGTCATCTGTCGAGTGGATGGCTGCCGTATGACCGAGACCACCGATTTCGAGCATCTTCTCAGCGATCGCGAAACCTTCTTCACGCGATTGGACTTTGTAGGCTCCGAGTACTGGGCTAAGTTTCTCGTGTGAGAGCAGTTCTGTCGCGCCGACCGTCTCGAGTTCGGCAATCAAGATTTTCGTGTCGGCCGGAACACTAAGTCCAGCTTTCTCGGCAATCCAGGCTGCAGGCTTCCCGACGATTTCAGGGTTGACCGCACAAGAGTCTGTTTTAATAACGAGTGTCTCGAGTTTTGCTTTCTCTTCTGGTGAGCAGAAGTAGCAACCGAGCTCCGTCATTTCGGCTTTCACTTCTTCGTACACTTCTTGGTCGACGATAATCGCTTGTTCAGATGCACAGATCATCCCGTTATCGAACGTTTTCGACAAGATGACGTCCGAGATGGCACGTTTTACTTTTGCTGTTTTGTCGATGTAGGCCGGAACGTTACCAGGACCGACACCGAGGGCTGGTTTACCAGTCGAGTAGGCTGATTTGACCATCGCCGCTCCACCAGTTGCGAGGACCATGGCAACACCTGGGTGGTTCATGAGCGCTTTCGTCGCGTCGAGTGACGGTTTTTCAACCCATTGAATCAAATGTTCCGGTGCGCCGGCTTCGATGGCTGCGTCACGAAGGATGCGTGCCGCTTCACTTGAACACTGTTGTGCCGACGGGTGGAAACCGAAGATGATCGGGTTACGTGTTTTGATGGCGATGATTGCTTTGAACATCGTCGTTGATGTCGGGTTCGTGACCGGTGTTACCCCGGCGACGACACCGACTGGTTCCGCGATGTACGTGATGCCGTTTTGCTCATCGTCCTCGATGACGCCGACCGTCTTCTCGCCACGGAGTGAGTTATAAATATATTCTGTCGCAAAGATGTTTTTGATCATCTTATCTTCAAACACACCGCGACCTGTTTCTTCATATGCATGTTTCGCGAGTGCGACGTGTTGTTCGAGACCGGCTAGCGCCATCGCTTGAACAATCGCATCGATTTTCTCTTGGTCGAACGTCATCAATGTCTCGAGCGCCGTGTGGGCTCTAGTGACGAGCGTGTCGACCATCTGTTCTGCTGATGTTTCCACTACTGCTTTCTCTTTAACTGCCATGTTGGTTTCCTCCTCATGAATGAGAGCTTATACTGTTGACTTGATGGAGAGCACGGGGCGATCAGTGGTTTGATAAGAGTTTGTGCTTTCCTTCACATTCATAGAATACAACGTTTCCAACAATTTGTGCGTGACAACAATGTGAACTCTTTCACAATATTTTTTTGAAGAATGAGGATAGGTCTTGCTTTTTGATAGGACGCTCAGTAAAATCGTATGCGTTTTCATGAAAAGATGAAGTCTAAAAAATGTAAACGCTTACATGTATTGTGACGCCTGTTTGTCTGATGTGCTGTGCAATTTCTCACGCAACAAGGATTGGTCGTCCACCCCGTCCTCGGTCGTGTATAATGAAGAAAGAACCTAATTAGGAAGTGACATGATTATGCCGAGACAAGACGCAGCCGATCAGTTCGTGAAACTGATCCCATTTATTCGCCGGAAGTTGTTACGTCGTTCCGACCTTCCGCAAATCCCAAACTTAAACTTTTCCCACTTTCATCTCCTCATGTTGATTGAAGATGAAGGCGCGGTCACGAACGGACACATCAGTGAGACGTTATCGATTGCCCCGCCGAACGTGACGCCGCTCATCACGAAGCTCGTCGATGAGGGCTACATCACCCGCGTCCCGGACGAACGCGATCGCCGCGTCATCTGGAATCAACTGACCGAAAAGGGCGAACTCGTCCTCCGCGAGCGTCGCGATTCGTTCCGTCGCCTGTTCGAGGACCGTCTCGCGTTTCTGAACGAGGAAGAGACGGACCGCCTGATTGACAGTTTGAAGACGTTGACGGAGATCGTCGAGAAGATGGATAAAAGCGAGGGATGATTTTTGCTCGTCAACATCCACGTCTTCTTATATAATCGAGGATGAATCAATCGAACAATGGAAAGAGAGATGACATGTAATGGGTCGTAAATGGAACAACATTAAAGAGAAAAAGGCGTCAAAAGACGCCAATACGAGTCGCATCTACGCGAAGTTCGGCCGTGAAATCTACGTAGTCGCCCGTCAAGGGGAACCAGATCCAGAATCAAACCAAGCACTCAAGTTCGTCGTCGAACGAGCGAAAACGTACAACGTCCCGCGCGCAATCATCGACCGTGCTATCGACAAAGCGAAGGGCGGCGACGAAGAGAACTTCGACGAGCTCCGCTATGAAGGATTCGGACCGAACGGCTCGATGCTCATCGTCGACACGCTCACGAACAACGTCAACCGGACGGCGTCTGAAGTCCGCGCCGCTTTCGGTAAAAACGGCGGCAACATGGGTGTCAGCGGGTCGGTCGCTTACATGTTCGACGCGACGGCTGTCATCGGTGTCAACGGCATGTCTGCTGACGACGTACTCGAACTCATGATGGAGCACGACCTTGACGTTCGCGATGTCATCGAAGAAGATGAGACGGTGATCGTCTATGCGGAACCAGAAGCGTTCCATGCCGTCCAGACTGCCTTCAAAGCAGCAGGCATCGAGACGTTTGAAGTCGCCGAGTTGACGATGCTGCCCCAAAACGAGATTACCCTCGACGACGAGTCGAAAGAACAGTTTGAAAAACTACTCGACGTCCTCGAAGACCTCGAAGACGTGCGCCAGGTATACCATAACGTTGAAGGATGACGAACGAGCGATAACTTTTCGGAGTTATCGCTTTTTTTGAACAATCGATTTGACAACCCGAAACACGTATGTTAAATTTCAAAAGTCTTTATCATATTAAAGTGATAATAAGAGAAAGAGTTTTTGAATGAAAGGTGTTGGAATTGATGAATGCTGTCTTATTAGCTGTTATCGTATTATTCGCGCTCGCGATCAGTCGCGTGCACATCGTCTTGTCGCTCATCCTCGCCGCCGTCGTCGGTGGTCTGGTCGGAGGTCTCGGGTTCAATGAGACGTTGACCGCCTTCAGCGACGGTCTTGGCGGAGGGGCTACCATCGCCCTCAGTTATGCGCTACTCGGCGCGTTCGCCGTCGGTTTGTCAAAAACAGGGCTCCCAGACGTCCTGGCTGAAAAGTTAATCAGCATGTCAGGCCGCGACGTCACCGGTAAGAGCGTGGCGCGCGTCAAGGCGTTGTTGCTCTCGTTCCTCTTATTACTAGCCATCAGTTCGCAGAACGCTTTACCGATTCACATCGCGTTCATCCCGATCGTCATCCCACCGCTCCTCGTGCTCTTTAACGAGTTGAAGCTCGACCGCCGGCTCGTGGCGACGATCCTCACGTTCGGTCTCGTCACGCCGTATATGTTACTTCCGGTCGGATTCGGTGGCATTTACTTGAATGAGATTTTGCTACCAAACGTGGAAACGAACGGCATGGCCGTCGGTGATGTCAATATTGTCAGCATCATGGCCATCCCGGCCCTCGGTATGCTCGTCGGTCTCATCACCGCCTTCTTCCACTACCGGAAGCCGCGGACGTACGATACGATTCAACTCGGGCCTACTGATTACGAGATTCGGACGTTGAGCCCGCTCAAAATCTGGCTAACAGCTGCCGTCGTCCTCGTCGTGCTCGTCGTTCAACTTCAGACCGAATCGATGATCGCATCGGCCGTCTCAGGACTCATCCTGTTGACGTTGCTTCGCCTCATCCCTTGGTCAGAGGCAGACGACATCTTCACGAGCGGGATGCGCATGATGGCTTTCATCGGCTTCGTCATGATCGCGGCGAGCGGTTTTGCCGCCGTCATCCGCGCGACCGGTGCCATCGAACCGCTCGTCAGCGGTGCGAGTGGCATCATGGGCGACTCACAATTTGTGGCCGCACTCGTCATGCTCCTCGTCGGACTCGTGATCACGCTCGGTATCGGTTCGAGTTTCTCGACGATTCCAATCATCGCGGCCATCTTCGTCCCGCTTTGCATCCAATACGGTTTCTCGGTCGAGGCGACAATCGCCATCATCGGGACGGCCGGTGCACTCGGTGATGCTGGTAGCCCGGCAAGTGACTCGACACTCGGACCGACGAGCGGCTTGAACGCCGACGGTCAACACGACCACTTGCGTGAGACGGTGTGGCCGACGTTCCTCCACTACAATATTCCGCTCATCGTCTTCGGTTTGATCGCCGCCATGGTGTTGTAATCACTTCCGATTGCGCCGAGCGTAAATCGTGCCGAGCAAGACGAGCACGAGTAAAAACCAAACCCCGGTGTACATGAGGATTTCGATAATCATTTCTGACTCCTCCTAAATGTCCATGTAAAAAGGAGCGACGAATTCGTCGCTCCTTTTTATGATGAAGTTTTTAGCTGTTGTTGACAAGTGTTCAAGTATCCGTCGACGGTATCCGCGACCTCGCGACCTTCTCGGATTGCCCAAACAATCAAACTTTGTCCCCGTCTCGCATCCCCTGCAACAAACACACCCTCGACGTTCGACGTATAGTCATGGTTCGCCTCGATGCCGACTTTCCGGAGCTCTCGCTCCGGTCGTTCGAACCCGATGGCGACAAGGACGAGATCAGCTGGATACGTCTCGACCGACCCGTCGACGACGAAGAACGTCGCCTGTCCGTCGGGTTTGATGATTTTCTCCATCCGTTCCGTCTCAATCCCGACGACACGGTCTCCATCTTTGATAACCCGGTTCGAACGAATCAAATACGTGCGCGGGTCATGGTCGAAATGTTCAATCGCTTCCGCATAAGCGTAATCAGTCGACAACGTGTCCGGTTGAAGCGGCCATGGTCGCTCCGGCGCCCGAAACATACCTTTCTCCGGGTGTTTCCCGAACTGCGTCACCGACTTGGCGCCTTGACGAATCGCCGTCGCCACGCAGTCCGCTCCCGTGTCTCCGCCACCGATAACGATGACGTCTTTCCCGTTCGCGTCGTATCGAGCGTCGAGCGATTTCCCGCCGAGCATCCGCGTCGATTCCGTCAAATAATCCATCGCCGGCTCGACGCCTGTGGCATCATCCCCATCGATGCCGAGCGTCCGTTGTTTTTGAGCCCCTGTCGCGAGAATGACAGCATCGTACGTGTGACGGAGTGACTCGATCGTCACATCGGTTCCGACGTTGACGCCCGTCTTGAAGCGAATCCCTTCTGCCTCGAGTAGCCGTACGCGACGACGGACGACGTCCTTCTCAAGCTTCATGTTCGGGATGCCATAGAACAACAGGCCGCCCGCCTCATCCGCTTTTTCATAAATTGTGACCGCATGGCCGAGTTGGTTCAATTGATCGGCCGCCGCGAGTCCGGCCGGCCCGCTGCCGATGATGGCAACACGGTGTCCGGTCCGTTTCTTGACATGGCGTGGCTTGACCCAACCTTCCTCGAACGCGCGATCGATAATCGTCCGTTCGATCGATTTGATTGCGACCGGATCCTCGCTGATGCCGAGCGTACACGACCCTTCACATGGGGCCGGACAGACACGCCCCGTAAACTCTGGGAAGTTGTTCGTCTCCATCAATCGTTCGTAGGCCCGATACCAATCTTGATTCGAGACGAGCTTATTCCATTCGGGAATCAAGTTGTGGATCGGACAGCCGATCGTCTCTTGACCGATCATGTCCCCGACGTGACAGAACGGGGTGCCGCAATCCATGCAACGCTCGGCTTGATTGACGATCGGTCCGTCTTCCATCCGTGAAGCGTATTCACTGTAATCATGAATCCGTTCGAGGACGGAACGTTCTGGCAATGTCTCCCGTGGGATATCGATAAATTTATGTCTCATGCTCCCCCTCCTTCAGTCACGACGCGGAATAGTTCGAGGGCGCGGTCGGCGTCACTCAATTCCGGACGCGTCGCCTCGATGTGACGCATGACGTCAAGTACGTTCGCATAATCACGCGGTACGACTTTGACGAAGCGTTTTCGTTCTTGCTCAAACGCCTCAAGTACGGCTCTCGCTTTCACACTGTCAGTATGGAACTGGTGCATCTCGAGCAACGCGTAAATCTGTTCGGCATCTTCATCGGTCAACTCTCGATCAATCGAGACGAGCTCTTCGTTGACAAGTTGTTCGTACGCCTGGTCCCCGTAAAGGTAGGCGACTCCGCCCGACATCCCGGCCCCAAAGTTACGACCGACCGTACCGAGGACGACGACCGTCCCACCAGTCATGTACTCACAGCCGTGATCGCCGACGCCTTCTGTCACAGCGACCGCACCCGAGTTACGGACGGCAAATCGTTCTCCGACATGACCGTTGAAGAACGCCATCCCGGACGTCGCCCCGTAGAGACAGACGTTCCCCGCGATGACTTGTTCGCTCTCTTCAAACGGGGCATGTTTCTCGGCGATGACGGCGAGTTTCCCACCGCTCAAGCCTTTCCCGACGTAATCGTTCGCGTCGCCGATGACAGAGATCGTGATCCCGCTCGGCAGGAACGCCCCTAAACTTTGGCCGGCCGATCCGCTGAGGCGAAGTGAAATCGTATCCTCGGCGAGACCGACGTTGCCATGCACTTTCGTCACTTCATGCCCGAGCATCGTCCCGACGGCGCGGTCCGTGTTGCGGACGCGGCCGACGAAGAACGTCGGTTGAAGCGACTTGATCGAGCGTGATACGGCCGGGATCAATTTTCGGTGGTCATACGACTGATAGGCCGGATGCGGCAGCTCTTCTTTTTCCGGCAACGCTGTCGGAATCGATAGCATCGGTGCCAAATCAAGTGTTCTCGCTTTCGGATGTTCTTGTTTCCAGACGCTTTCCTCTAACAAGTCGGTCCGGCCGATGACGTCACGGAGCGATTTCGCGCCGAGCGAGGCTAAAATCTCTCGCACGTCTTCGGCGAGGAACGTCATCAAGTTGACGACGTGTTCGGGTTTGCCCATGAACTTTGCGCGCAAGGCCGGGTCTTGTGTGGCGACACCAACCGGACACGTGTCGAGGTGACACGCCCGCATCATGATACAACCGAGCACGACGAGCGGCGCCGTCGCGAACGCGTATTCTTCGGCGCCGAAGATGGCGGCGAGGACGATATCACGCCCGGTCATGAGCTTACCGTCGGTCTCTAGTGTGACGCGGCCCCGGAGTCCGTTCAACGCGAGCGTCTGGTGCGTTTCGAGCAGACCGAGCTCCCACGGGAGTCCCGTATGCTTGATTGATGTCCGTGGTGACGCTCCGGTTCCTCCGTCATAGCCACTGATGACAATCGTGTCGGCGTTCGCTTTGGCGACACCGGCCGCGATCGTCCCGACGCCTGACTTCGAGACGAGTTTGACGCTGATTTTCGCGTTCGGGTTGACGTGCTTCAAGTCGAAAATCAGTTGCGCCAAATCTTCAATCGAATAGATGTCGTGGTGCGGCGGTGGCGAGATGAGTCCGACACCTGGGACTGAGCCGCGCACTTCGGCGACCCATGGATATACTTTGTTCCCTGGCAATTGTCCACCCTCACCCGGCTTCGCACCTTGCGCCATCTTGATTTGAATCTCATCGGCGTGATACAAATATTCGGCCGTCACACCGAAACGACCGCTTGCGACTTGCTTGATGCGACTGACGCGTTCACTGCCGTCATCATCAGGGGTGAACCGATTCCGGTCCTCCCCGCCTTCTCCTGAGTTGCTCTTGCCGCCGATTTGGTTCATGGCGATGGCAAGCGTCTCGTGGGCTTCTTTCGACAAGGATCCGAACGACATCGCCCCCGTCTTGAAGCGGCTGACAATCGAGGCGACCGATTCGACTTCGTCGAGCGGGACGGCATCCTGCTGTTTAAACGCGAACAATTGACGCAAGAATTGGCCTGACGATTCGTGGAGTTTGACGTAGGCGTCATAATACCGGCGCTCATTCTCACGGCAGGCACGCTGGAGCAAATGAATCGTCTTCGGGTTAAAGGCGTGCTCTTCCCCATCAGCGCGCCACTGGAAATCGGCTCCGGCCTCGAGCGGTCGTTCCCGCTCGTAGGCAGCTTCATGCTGGCGGCGCGACTCTTCCTCGAGTTCGGTGAAACCGACACCGGACAATTGTGACGTCGTCCCTCGGAAATGACGTTCAATCAAGTCACGGTCAATGCCGACCGCCTCAAAGATTTGTGCCCCGCGATAACTTTGCACAGTCGAGATCCCCATCTTCGACATGATCTTGACGATACCGTCGACCGACGCCGTCTGATAGCGGCGGACCGACTCGTCGAACGAATAGGACAGTTGACCGGCCTCGACCGCCTCGGCAATCGTCGCATAGGCGAGATACGGATAGACGGCGTCAGCGCCGTACCCAATCAAGGCGGCCGCTTGGTGGACTTCTCGTACTTCGCCACTTTCGGCTACAAGACTGCACGACGCGCGAAGGTTGACGCGAAGCAAGTGTTGGTGGACGGCGCTCAAGACGAGGAGCGACGGCATCGCCAACAGGTTTTCGTTCATGTCACGATCCGACAAGACGATGACTTCAGCCCCATCGCGGACGAGCCCTTCGACACGTTCGAACAACGTCTCAAGGGCAGCCTCGAGGTCGTGTTCGTATGTCGTATCGACCCGTTCGACGCGAAGCGTCTCGTTCACTTGTTCGATCGCGGCCCCATCAAGGAACGGATGTTTGAGCCAGACACGACGGGCGTGACCGCGACCGGTGTGGACCGGGTTCGCGAGTGGTCCGAGCCACGTGAACGTGGCCGTGACGATCTTCTCACGCAATGCATCGATTGGTGGGTTCGTGACTTGGGCGAAGTGCTGTTTGAAGTAATGGAACAACGAACGTGGTCGTTCAGACAAGACCGCGACCGGTTGGTCATGACCCATCGAACCAATCGGGTCTTTCTTCTCAAGGATGAGTGGGACGAGATATTGTTCGATATCTTCTTTCGTGTAACCGAACGCCCGCTGTTTCCGGTGCAGGTCGGCGACGAACGGCTCTTCGACCGGAGACTCTTCAAGCTTAGTCATCTGCTTCAACCATTTACCGTACGGCTCGGCGCGCGCGATCGTCTGTTTGATTTCCGCGTCAGGGATGAGGCGTTTCGACTCTAAGTCGATCAATAGGAGCTGGCCTGGACGAAGTCGCTGTTTCGACTTCACGTTCTCGGCTTGTACGGGAATGACGCCGCTCTCAGACGACAAGATGAGTTCGCCATCAAGCGTCTCGATATAACGCATCGGTCGCAGTCCGTTCCGATCCAAGATGGCGCCGATTTGACGGCCGTCCGTGAAAACGACACCAGTCGGTCCATCCCAAGGCTCCATGATCGATGAATGATATTGGTAGAAGTCTTTTTTGAACGGATCTATTTTCACTTCTGCGAACGGCTCAGGGATGAGCATCATCGCCGTATGAGCGATGGAACGTCCGGTCCGTGTGAAGAACTCGAAGGCGTTATCGAGCATCGACGAATCGCTGCCCGTCTCTTGAAGGACTGGGAACAGCTGATTCACGTCCTCGAACAAATCGGTCGATGTCACGCCTTCGCGCGCTCGCATCGCGTCGATATTGCCGCGGAGTGTGTTAATTTCTCCGTTGTGCACAATCATGCGGTTCGGATGGGCCCGCTCCCATGATGGGAACGTGTTCGTCGAGAAGCGAGAATGGACGATACCAAACGTGCTCTTATAGGCCGGCGCCTGCAAATCGAGATAAAATCGCTCAATCTGTTCAGGCGTCAGCATCCCTTTATAGACGATCGTCTTCGTCGATAAACTCGGCATGTATAGATTCAAGTCTTCGGTCTTCTCAATCGTCCGTCTGAGTTGGTAGAGTGTCCGCTCGTTCGAGTCGTAGTCTGCGAATGGGCAAGAAACGAACCATTGATAAATCGTCGGCTGTGTCACCCGGGCGTGTTCCCCAATGGCCAAACTATCGACCGGGACCTCACGCCAGGCGATGGTCGCATAGTCAAACTCATCGGCAATCGCTTCCATCTGCCGTTGCTTTTCTTGCAGCCGTGATTCGTCAGGTTGGAAAAAGACCATCCCGACCGCGTAGCGACCTGGTGTCGGCAAATTCATCGTCTCGAGGAACAGTTCGTGCGGTAGCTCGGTCATGATCCCCGCGCCGTCTCCGGCATCGATGACGCCTTGCCCGCCCCGGTGCTCCAGCTTACAGAGCATCGATAATGATTTACTGACAATGTCGTGTTTCTTCTCTCCGTTTAGGTTGACATATAGCCCAATGCCACATGCGTCTTTTTCGAATCGTGAATCGTACAAGCCTGTTCGCTTCATCGAATCAACCCCTCTCTCTCGATCTTGTTTCGTAAATTTTATTTTGTTCTAAATATTCTGATAAATCAAGGGGCTTGTATACCATTCTGCATAATTCATGTCCATCACCATATCGATGTAAGCGTATTCATTAGCGTTATCAAGCAATTTTTGAAAACATGTTATAATGCATAAAGAATAATTATCCATAAAATATATTGATATATAGGTTCATAAGAACTCAAATAAATTCGCAAAAAAGCGGTAGTCTATTGAGCTACCGCTTCTGTTTTCGACCTTATTCAACCGTTTTTCGTGAGTGATGCAAAAATGCCCGTGGCTTTTTCCAAATGATCAAGCCGACATATCCGAGAGTGAGCAAAATCAAGGCACTGACGAGGACGACGTAAAGCGTCGCATTGTCAAGTCGTGCAAAGATGGCGATGTAGGCCCAGACGAAGACGAGCGGATAGATGAAGTCACGATGCCACCACATGAAGACGAGCGCCAGGACAACACCGACCATGAGCATGAGCGATGTCCAAGCCAGTTCGTCGAGCCCGAGCAACGTGGTGACATTTTCTCGGTTCATGACGACGAACACGTTGACGATCGTCGCGACAGACACCCAGCCGATATAAATCGAGAACGGGAACCGGTCGAGCCAACTTGTCGACGTCCGGAAGGCGATGTAATAGAGCCAGGCGAGCGTCGCGAGAAATGCGACCATGACGACGAGCGAAGCGATGAACCATTCGTTCGTGAACGTGAGCAACCAGAGGCCGTTCAAGATACACGAGACGAGAAAGCCCGCTTTCATCCGATTCGCCTGCCGGTTCGCAACCGACCCTTTCTTCAGTTGCAAGACGAGCCAGACGGCGAGCGCGATATAAATCACGCCCCAAATCGAGAACGCGTAGCCGGCCGGTTTGAAGTAAATATCGATTCGGTCCGACACGGCCGCATTTTCACCGCTCGCGAAGTAGTTGATGACGACCGTCGCCAAAAACGCCAGCCAGTTGATTAAAGGCCATTTTGATAAGTCCATAAGTACGATCCTCCGAAGAAGACCTGACACCTCCTTTATTAGCATAGTTTTCTATACCCATGTGCCAACGCTCATACACATCCGGACTAGCTCCTGAATAACTCGCCGGACACATAATAAAACGACCCCGGCCTAAACCGGAGTCGTGTCAAAGAAGCGGCAGTGTCACCGCATTCGGGATCGTCCACCTAAGTAGGTGGGCGACAACATCAATTGTTTAGAAGTCGATCTCGTCCGGGTCGGGACCGAGACGGTCATGTGTCGCCACGGCATCGATTTTCGCCAAGTCGTCCGCATCGAGCGCAAAGTCGAACACTTCGAAGTTCTCTTGAATGCGGTGCGGTGTGACGGATTTCGGAAGCGCGACATTCCCCGTGTCCAAATGCCAGCGAAGCACGACTTGCGCCGGCGTCTTACCGTGTTTCTCCGCGATTTCAGCGAAAGTCGGGATGTCGAGGAACTTGCCTTGCATGAGCGGACTCCATGCCTCGACTTGAATGCCCTCGTCTTGGCAATACTCGACGAGGTCCGGTTGCGGCAGTTGCGGGTGCAACTCGATTTGATTGATGAGGGGCGTCATGAGACCCGCTTCTTTCAACGTTTCGAGATGATGTTCTTTGAAGTTCGACACCCCGATCGCCTTGATTTTACCGGCCTCATAGAGGTCAATCAAATCTTTCCATGCCTCGACGAACCCGTCGACTGGCCAGTGGAGGAGGCAGAGGTCCAAATAGTCCGTATCGAGTCGAGCGAGTGATTCGTCAAACGCTTCTTTCGTCCGGCGCTGGCGGATATCTTCGTTCCAAATCTTCGACGTCAAAAAGATATCTTCACGAGCGACGCCAGATGTTTGAATCCCTTTGGCGACGCCTTTTTCATTCTTATAAACGGCTGCCGTATCGATATGGCGATATCCGACTTTCAGTGCCTCGGCGACAGCCTGTGGCGCCTCCGTCTCGTTGTCGACTTGCCATACCCCAAAGCCGATCATTGGAATTTTGACACCGTTACGTAACGTTGCGAGTTGCATACAATCATTCCCCTTTCAAAGCTGTTCGAGCTGATTGTATCATACCCGTCATTCTATTTCGAAAAACTAAATCGTCAAATCTTTTCGGGTAAAACGTCCATAAGACAACAGCATGGCGACGATGAGAAGTCCCCCCAACCAGATGAAAGAACGAAACGCTGATTCCCCTTGGATTTGAGCGTTGGCGTCAAACAACGAGAAAATCGATAACGTATTCAACCAGTCGAGCTGGTCACTAAATCCCGAGAAGACGTTCGCCATCAAGAAGAGCGCGAAAATCCCACCTGTGACCATATATGACCGTGTGCTGTCGTCGAACAGGCTTGCGAGCACATAGGCGAGCGCACCCAGGACGACTAGAATCAGTCCTGCGTTCAACTGAAGCGTCCACAGTAAGCCGATGTCGATCTGTAAATCAAACAACACGTTGGCGAGCATCAGATTGAGCCCGTTCAACCCGACGAGCATACCACTCGCGATCACAAGCAACACCATACTAGCCGTCACGTAACCGCCACGTGAAATCGGTGCGGCCAAATAAAGCATGACCTCACCCGAATCGACCGGTTTAGCCATGAGCCGTGAGGCGAACGTGAGCGCGAACAGGATGGCCAATACGTAAAAGATGAGCCCATAGTAATTGCCCGCGAGCAGATTGATGACGTTGTCCATCGCCAAGTTCGGGTCGATTTTAAACACTTCTAGCAACTCGGGTGGCAACGAATCCAACTTTCCTTCAATCAGCCCCGTCTCTTGGATGGATGGGAACACCGCCGCCAAAAAGAACAAGTAGAGGCTCGTCCCGAGCGAGTACCCAAGAATCCAGCTACAATTTTGTTTAAACAGTGCCGAGATGAGAACCATTTATTTCGCCTCCCCATAATATTGCATGAACAGATGCTCGAGTTCGTCCGTGCCGCTCGACAACGATTGGACTTCGTGACGGGCGAGTCGATGAATCAAGTCGTTCAACTCTTCGACCGTCGATAAAGTGACGGTGACGACCACACCGTCACGCGAACCGACTTCTTCGCTCAACCGCATTGCTGCCGCCTCGTCCTTCAATTCGATCCGATACGTCTTCTGACTATGCCGTTTTAACTCGGTCATCTCCGCTTCGATGATCATCCGACCATCACGGATGAGTGCGGCCCGGTCACACGTCTTCTCCATCTCCGGGAAGTGGTGGGAACTCATCAAGACCGCCTTACCCGCTGTTTTCTCAGCGATGACCCAATCGACGAGCCGTTCCTGCATGAGCGGGTCGAGCCCGCTCGTCGGTTCATCGAGAATATAAACCGGCACATCTTTCATGAAGCAGGTGACGATGGCAAGTTTTTGTTTCATTCCTTTCGACATCTTGCGCACTTTGAGTGACGTATCGAAGGCGAACACGTCACGCAACGTCCGTTCGCGCTCCGCGCTCGTCACATGAAGTTTCCGAGTCAGTCGGATGACATCCTCCGCAGTCATGTCCTGTGGATAATTGATTTCGCCAGGCAAATATCCGACAAGCGCCTTCACCGTCTCACTCTCGTTCCAGCAATCATGTCCCATGACGGTGGCGACACCAGATTCAGCGTGGAGCAACCCCATCAAGTGACGAATCGTCGTCGATTTCCCCGCCCCGTTCGGTCCGATAAATCCGAACACGGTTCCCGGCTCGACCGTGAACGACACGTCGAAGATGCCGTGTGACGCATCGAAACGCTTCGTCAGTCCTTTAATTTGAATCACCGCTCTCACTCCTTAGTTTTGAAATTTATTATATATATGATTACAAAACTAGTATATCACGTTATTTTTTGAAATGGAAATGGTATATTGATTACAAAACATTAGAGAAGCGAGGGTCATCATGGATGGATTCACAAAACGAACTGAAACGAAACGACGAGCAATCTTAGACGCCGCCTTTCGACTAATGAACGAGAAGCAGTCCCGTTTCACGGTGAGTGAGCTTGCTCGCGCCGCCTCGGTCTCACCGGTATCGATTTATAATTACTTCGGCTCCAAAGAACAAGTGATTGTCGCCGTCTTGACCGAAATGACGGAGGAACAGATGGGATGGATCGAGTCACAAATCGCTGACACCGTCCCGTTCGATCAATTGCTGATCGAGATTTTGTCTCGTAAAATCGAGACGGCCGGGCTGTTCGACGAGACGATCACTTCGATGATTCAAGCGGACGCCTCGTGGCAACAGTTGGCAGGACGAGGCTACGCCGCATTCCGGCAATTGATTGAGTACGGGAAGACGAGCGGGGCCATCGACCCGGAGCTGTCGACCGATTCGTACTTACGCTACGTCCAACTCGTGCAGCAGGCGATTTTGTCCGACCCGTCCTTCCCGTCAGGTGACATGAGCTCGTTGATGCAAGACTATTTTCATTTCTTCTTGAACGGAATCATGAGCCGTTGACGACAAACAAGCGACCACCGAAGAGGATGGTCGCTTGTTTTCTCATGTCAGATAGATGAAATCTTCAATCGGATAAAGCGACATATCGAGCTCGCAGTCCCCTGTCAGAACGAGATCGGCGAGCACTTTCCCGATGAACGGGCCGACCGTCAAACCGGACGAGCCGAGACCGTTCGCGACGAGCAACTGCTCCGCTCCCGGTACGCGACCTAGAATTGGAATCGAGTTCGGCGTGACCGGACGGAAGCCGACACGCGTCTCAATCAGTTCGGCCTCAGCTAGTCCTGGGGCCGATTCTAGCCCTTTCGAAAGCACTTCATGAATCCCGATCGCCGTCGGCCGTGCGTCGAACGCCTTGTCCCGTTCGTGCGTCGAGCCGATGACGATTCGTCCTTCTTCAAATCCGAGCAAATAGCGGCGCCGCGGCGGCATGACGACCGGCCAGTCGGACGCGTCCGTATCAGGCAGCTGTACGTGAACGATTTGTGCCTTCTCCCCAGCGACACGGGCCGTATACCCGATCGGTTCCATCAACTCGGGCAACCACGCCCCGCAGGCGAGTACGATTTCATCCGCCTCAAAGCGGACACCATCACATTCGACGTGATAGCCGTTTTCTTCAACGAGCACGGCCGAACCGTCAATCAAGGTCACACCTCGTTTTACGGCGACCCGTTCGAGCGCCGCTCTTAACTTCTCCCCATCGACGCGTGCCCCTCCTTCGACGAGAAGGGCGTCATATTCGTCCGAGAGCGGCGGGAACAGCGCTCTCGCTTCTTCTGCCGTCATCCGGGTCAAATCGCCGATTTCCGGGGCTTCTTCACGGCGTAGCGCCGTCCGCTCTTGCATCTCGTTCAATTTTTTGTCTTCGTGCAAGGCGAGCGTCCCGACGCGTTTATAGCCGGTCTCCGTCTCACCTTCTCGCTTCAAATCGTCCACGACGGTCGCGTAGTAGTGAGCGCCCCCTTTGGCGAGCGCGTACCACGCCTTGTTCCGGCGCTGGGCGATCCACGGGCAGACGATGCCTGCTGCCGCGTCAGTCGCACGGCCCTTCTCTTTACGGTCGATGACGGTGACGTCGGCTTTCCCGGCCAGATGGTACGCGGTCGAGATGCCGACGATTCCTGATCCAATCACAATCACTTTTTTCATAACAGTAGCGCCATCATCGGTTCGATGACGGCTTCACATCCTTTCCTTTCATAAAAAATCACCGGCCCGAAGGCCGATGATCAGTCGCGCATGGCGAGGCGATACAGTAAATCAAGAATTTCAATATAGAGCCAGATGAGCGTCACAATCAACCCGAACGCCGCGACCCATTCGAGCTCTTTCGGAGCCCGGCTCTCGACTTGACGAGCGATATAGTCGAAATCAAGCACGAGCGCGAGTGAGGCGATGATGACAATTACAAATTGCACGCCGATGGCAAGCGGTGACGAGCCCGTCATGAACGGGAGTCCTGAACCAAAGAAGCTCATCCCGATTTGAACGAGATAAAGCAACATGACCGTAAAGATCGCGGCCGTGACACCGGCGCGGAACTTTTGCGTCACTTTGACGAGACCCGTCGAGTAGACGAACCACATCGCGAACGCGACGATGAACGTCGTCAAGACGGCACGGCCGACGATGCCCGGAAGCATCGCTTCGAAGAAGTACGAGATCAACCCGACGAACACCCCTTCGACAATACCATACAATGGCGCGACGACAGGTGCCGTTCTCGGTTTGAACGTGATGACGAGTGCTAAGACCAAGCCGAGGATGAGCGAGCCGATCATGAGCGGAAACAATAACGCCTCCCCGATTGTCGGCACGAGCATCCACGTCGTCCCGGCGGCTGCCGTGACGAGCAAGAGCAGCGTGAACACTTTCGACCACGTACCGGCTTTCGTCATCGGCGTGGTGCTATAAGCTGTTGTCTCCATTGATTTACGGAGAACTGGATTCGATTTAAGTCTCAACTGTCGTTAACCCCTTTATTCTATTTTCAGTTCTTGGCCATGACTTTAATGAATTCCCGCATATAGTCAGGCAGGTCAGGCGGACGGCGGCTCGAGACGATATGACCGTCGACGACGACCGGCTCATCGTGCCAAATCGCACCCGCGTTTTCCATATCATCTTTAATACCCGGTGTGCTCGTGACGTTGACACCATCAAGAATCTTCGCTGAAATCAATACCCAGCCAGCGTGACAGATTTGACCGATTGGCCGTTTCTCGTCATGCATATAGCGGACGAACCCTTTCACCGAATCGAAGCGGCGCAACAAGTCGGGTGACCAGCCACCTGGGACGAGGATAGCGTCGTATGATGAGATGTCGACGTCATCGAACGCGATGTCCGATTTGGCTGGAACGCCGTACTTACCGATATAGGCGTGATCCGCCTTCTCGCCGGCGAGGATGACGTTTGCACCTTCCTCGCGTAACCGATGGACCGGATACCATAATTCTAAGTCTTCAAAGTCGTCACTGACGATTTGCAAAATATTTTTACCTTGTAATTGCATCGAATCCCTCCCTTTATTTGTCTTTCACAAGTATACCCCATAAGCCACGTGGCGAAAACAGGGACGATCGATGAAACGCACGTCGCTTAACTTGAATCAATTTGCTTGTGTCACGGGCACAATCACATTTCCAGCCATTCCTCCGGCATCAACGTAACGGTGCTCCGCGACGATGTCCTCGAGCGGATAAACCGAATCGATGACGGCCTTTAATCGGCCGGCTTCAAACAGATCGTTCAGGAAAGTCAAATCCTCTTTCCGTTCACTCGCAGGTCCTTGTCCGGCGACAGAACTGAATTTCCCGTGTTCGGCGACATGCTTCCGGGCCAACCGCTTATCGATTTTCCCGGCCGCTTCGAACACAGCGTCGTATGTGGTCAGTTTCTCGTCGTAGCCGTCTATGGTGTAGTCAATCACGACGTCCGCGCCTAGACTTCTGACGAGTTCGAAGTTCCGTTCTCGACAGACTGCCGTTACGTGAGCCCCGTAATAGTTCGCGATTTGAACGGCATCGAACCGACTGCTCCGGAGGCCCCGTAAATTAATACGGTCTTCGCTTGTTCGATGTTCACTTTACGCAAAAAGTGAAGAGTCGTCGTTCCGCCAAACGGCAAGCTGGCTGCTTCGACAAAACTAGCGTTGTTCGGCATGCGTTCGACACATTTATTCGCTTTGAAACACGCATATTCGGCATAGCCGCCGAACCGCATCCCGGTCAGCGCATAGACACGGTCACCGACCTTGAGGTCTTCAACGCGACTACCCGTCTCGACGATCTCCCCTGCCAAGACGACACCGAGAATCGGTTGGCGCGGCCCCTTGAAACCGACGATGACTCGCATCGGGAGCTTACCTAGAGCCGGTACATCAAGAGCCCGTAATCGACGGTCGCCGGAATGGACGGCAGTGGTGTGAACTTTGATCAACAACTCATCCGATTTTGGCACAGGCTTGTCGACCTCTCGGAGCTGTAACACATCAGGTGGCCCATATGCGGTACAAAACACTGCTCTCATCGTAACCCTCCTCTTAAGACGTGCAGTAGTTACTAATGAATTCACCGTCTCAATAAAATAAAACTAGATGGAAAAGTCATCTGGTTCCTGGAAGGAGTTTTTCATCAAACAAGCTGAGGAATAAGAATGACCGCCAACAGAAAAACGGAAGTGATTTTTACTTTGTTACGATTCAATGCGAAAGGAAGCAGGAATAACCCAAGAAAAGTAATGGCAAGGGCGATAAGTCCATGGATGAAGTACCCTTCAGTGGATGCGATTGGGATGCTGATCACCTGAATGGTTGGATTTAAGAAAAAGCCCATTGTTTCAAAAACAAGATTTCCGATTAGGCCAAGGCTCAGTAAGCATACGGATAATAAGAAAATTAATGATTGCTTCTTCACGATAATCCTCCTTTTGAACGTACATCAATCAACATGACAAGGTAGACTCGTTTGTCTTCTTCATTATAAACAATCACATATTATTTATGGAAAAAATTTCAACCAGTTCGGTTACAATGAGATTGATTCTAATCAATTTATTGAAAGAACTTTCATACGAAGGAGGCTCACTATGAAGACGTGCTACTATCTTGGATGGTTCAACGATTTTTTCCCAACTCATTTGGCAGATGCCTTGTCACGAGACGTGACAAATCGGCAGTCCCTCGTAATGATCAGCTCGGACCCTGCCTCAACTGCGGAAAATGGTGTTATCGAGCTATCGTGGTTACAGGAAGCCGGCATCTTGTTCAACGACTATCACGTAATCAATTATGAAACGGGCCGAACTAATGCAAAACATCTTCTTAAAGTAGCTTCGATGATCTTCTTGTTAGGTGGGGACACCGTCAAGCAAAATCAGTTCATACATGAATATGACCTAATCCAATCGATTCAACAAAGCGAGGCCATCGTCATAGGCGCTAGTGCAGGCGCAATCAATATGTCTTTATCTTGGTTATGCTCGCCATACATGGGTTATGAGGTTTCAACCCCAACGATTTCACAGGGCGTGGCCCTCAACGATTTTTCGGTGCTCTCCCACTTCGATCTCGAACATCACATGCACATCGTCAAGCAAGAGCTCGCCCTCTTATCCGAAGAATTACCAATCTATTTGTCGAACAAAGATTGTGCACTTCGTGTTCAAGGTGATCAAGTCGATATCTTCGGAGACGTTTATTTGTACGCGAATCGAAACATAACGAAGCTACCTGAGACCACATCTTTCCATACAGATTAGTACTTCCCATTACGATATGGTTTCATGTTAAATCCGAGATAATTATCGCTTGCAAAATCTGTATGTAGAAATCGAAACGTTATGTCGTCAATATATTGTGTTATAATGAGTGCGACTTTTTGTAAATTTTTGAACGAGAAAGGGGACTTCCCACATGAAACAATACCATGATTTATGCACCCATATCCTCGAGAACGGGGTCGTCAAAGAAGACCGCACCGGGACCGGGACGACGAGCGTGTTCGGCTACCAGATGCGTTTCAACCTTCAGGACGGGTTCCCCCTAATCACGACGAAGAAATTACATACGCGTTCGATCATCCATGAACTGCTCTGGTTCATCACTGGCGACACGAACGTCAAATACCTTCAAGACAATGGGGTTCGTATTTGGAACGAGTGGGCCGATGAGGACGGTAATCTCGGTCCTGTCTACGGGGCGCAGTGGCGCTCGTTTCCGAAACCAGACGGCACGACTGTCGACCAGCTCGCGCAAGTAATCGAGCAAATCAAAACGAACCCTGACTCGCGCCGACTCATCGTCTCGGCCTGGAATCCAGGGCAACTTGAAGACATGGCGTTGCCGCCGTGCCATCTCATGTTCCAGTATTACGTCGCGGACGGAAAATTGTCGTGCCAGCTCTATCAACGAAGCGCTGACACGTTCCTCGGTGTCCCGTTCAATATCGCGTCTTACGCTTTGCTCACGCATATGGTCGCCCATGTGACCGGGCTTGAAGTCGGAGACTTCGTCCATACGCTCGGCGACGCCCACATTTACCATAACCACCTCGAACAAGTGAAGCTGCAATTGACGCGTGAGACCCGACCGCTCCCGACATTGAACATCCTGCGTGACGTGTCATCCATCGAGGACTTCCGGTTTGAAGACTTCGAGATTGTCGGCTATGACCCTCATCCACACATTAAAGGAGAAGTGAGCGTATGATCATCCATGTCGTCGCCATCGGGAGCAATCGGGAAATCGGGAAAGATAACGCCTTGTTGTGGCGTCTGCCCGATGACTTGAAACAATTCAAAGCCATCACGACGGGTCAAACGGTCGTCATGGGACGAAAGACGTTTGAATCGATTGGTCGGCCGCTGCCGAATCGACGCAATATCGTCGTCACGTCGGACCGCACCTTCTCGGCTGAAGGTGTCGATGTGTGGCACGACCTCGAGTCGCTTAAAGACGAGACGACAGACCTTTATATCATCGGTGGCGCGACGCTCTATGAGCAGACGCTTTCGATAACGGACCGGTTCTTCGTCACCGAGGTCGATGGCACGTTCGAGGCGGACACGTTTTATCCGTCCCTTCCGGACGGTCTTATCGTGACGAACGAACAGTTTCATCCGGCCGACGAACGGCATGCCTATAGCTTCACATTCCGTCAATATGACAAAAGGGACATCGACTGAGTCGACGTCCCTTTTTTAATCGGGTAATTTTTCGAGCCATTGCTCGATTTTTTCAGTGATCGTGTCCTGATGGTCCTGCTCGGCCAAGTCATCATACAGCGCCCCGAGCTCGAGCGCGGTTCGTTTCGATACGGCCAAGATATGGCTGTACTTGCCGCGTTGCTCTTTGACGGCTGATAAGGTCCCTCTCGTCTCGTTCGTGCCCGAGTCATCGAGAATAAACATTTCCATATGATCGTTACAGGCGTAACGATCGTATGGGCGATAGATGACCTCGTAGCGACGATGCTGCTTCGGCAAGCGCTCAGCGAGCAAAGCGTACTTCTCAGGACTCATCGTCACGTAAGCGAGCCGTTTCTCCTCGCGGACGGCTGACGAGTAGCGGATGATTCGATTGCGTCCATCGCGCTTCGCCTTGTAGAGCGCCTCATCGGCATAAGCACACCACTCACCGAGCGTCATACCGGTCTGACAGACGCGCGTATAGCCGATGGACACCGTCACGTGATGTTCGTATGTGAACGTCATCTCCTCAATGCGGCTGCGGACCCGTTCGAGCACCGCATCGACGACGTGGCGCTCGGACACGTTCAAGATGATGAGGAACTCTTCCCCGCCGTAACGAATCAACTCGTCACTCGAGCGAATCGCCAAACGAATCTCCTCGGCAACGCGATGCAACACCTCGTCCCCATACGCATGACCGAACGTATCGTTCAACTGCTTGAAATGATCGATGTCGAGCAACGCGAGCGTGAAGCTTTCACCGGACCGCTCTAGGCGGGACATAAAGCGACTGAACGTCGCTTTCAAATATTTACGGTTGAAGGCGCCTGTCAATTCGTCGACGAGGAGCGCGTTCGAGACGAGACGAGCCTTCTCGATATGATGTCCGAGACGAACGAGTCGTTCTTCCATCGGTACCCATTCCTCCCAATAGTCATCGAAGCCGTAAGAATAGGCGGCGAGGCGATAATGTTCATTCGTGCCGATCACGATGAGCGGGACATACAGCTTCTTCATCTTGCTGACGAACGATTGAATCGACCGCTCCGGGAAGCGGGCCCACAACTCGACGTCCATGATGATGGCTTTCGGGACATCTTCATAGTCATATTCGACGGCCTCTTCTAACGTCTGCAAGAAGACAGGACGCGCCCCGAGCTTTTCGACGCGCGGTTTATAACGGCTATACGTCGAAAAACTGTTAGCTAAAACAAGGACGAGATCCTCGTCTTCCTGCTCGATGCCTAAGACGGTATGGATATAACGTTTCACTGGGGCAATCAAAGCCATCGCCTCCGCTTGCGTCAAGACCGGTGGCAATTCACGAACATCAGACTCGACACGACTGAAAATCTCAAGCAAGTGCATCAAGCGGCGACGCTTCACTTCTTGCTTCATCCAATCTAATAAAAACTCGATCTCTGATGTTTGAATCTGTCTCGCGCTCGTGATTTGCGTCAAAATAGTATGTATACGATCTGTGAGTTGCTGCTGCTTCATTCCCGACCCCCCCCAGTTTCGTTCTCCCCGATATGTTCTTCTGTCTATGATTATGCGACTTTATCCACGAAAATACAACTATTTACTTATTTTCCGCCCATTGTTTGACAACAAGATAGTGCTTATGACCCATTACATCATGAAAAAGAGCGGTCATCGACCGCTCTTTTCTTATTTTCCAACTTTTAGGTTAGGAGATGTCATCTCTTCTGGACGAATCCATTCGTCAAACTGCTCTTCTGTCAATAGTCCTGTCTCTAGCGCCGCTTCTTTTAAAGACGTCCCATTCTTATGTGCTAGTTTAGCGATTTTAGCCGCATTCTCGTAGCCGATATGCGGGTTGAGCGCTGTCACGAGCATGAGCGAACGATCGACGTTGTGCGCGATGACGTCTAAGTCTGGTTCGATGCCGACGGCGCAATGCACGTCGAACGAATGAAGACTGTCCGTCAACAGGCGGCACGTCTGGAGGAAGTTGTACATGATGACCGGTTTGAACACGTTCAACTCGAAGTTTCCTTGGCTCGCCCCGAATCCAATCGTCGCATCATTGCCGAGCACTTGGGCCGCGACCATCGTCAACGCCTCACTCTGAGTCGGGTTGACTTTACCAGGCATGATCGAGCTGCCCGGTTCGTTCTCCGGAATCAAGATCTCACCGATACCGGCACGCGGGCCAGAAGCGAGCCAACGGACGTCGTTGGCAATCTTCATCGCATCCATGGCGAGCGCTTTCAAGGCACCGTGTGTGAACACGAGCTGATCGTGGCTCGTGAGCGCATGGAACTTGTTGACGGCCGTGATAAAACGTTTTCCGGTCTCTTGCGAGATCTTCTCGGCCACGACTTCTCCGAACCGTGGATGAGCATTGATCCCCGTCCCGACTGCCGTCCCGCCGAGGGCGAGCTCTGTCAACGGTTCGATCGTACGCTCAATCATCTGTTTCGATAGCTCGAGCATCCGGACCCAACCACTGATCTCTTGACCGAGCGTGACTGGCGTCGCGTCTTGCAAGTGCGTCCGACCGATCTTGACGATGTCCATGAATGACTCGGCCTTCTTCGCGAGCGTCGCGTGGAGCGCCTCGATTGACGGCAACACATGGTCCTCAACAGCGAGGATGGCGGCGATGTGCATCGCCGTCGGATATGTGTCGTTCGAGCTCTGCGACTTGTTGACGTCGTCGTTCGGATGAATCGTGAGCGTTTGACCACGCTCTTTCAACTTATCATTCGCCAAATGGGCGATGACTTCGTTGACGTTCATGTTCGACTGTGTCCCTGAACCCGTTTGCCAGACGACGAGTGGAAACTCGGCGTCATGTTTCCCGGCGACGATCTCATCGGCGACTTCGGCGATGACGTCGGCTTTCGCTTGCTCCAACACACCGAGCTCGGCGTTGGCGAGTGCGGCACCTTTTTTCAAAATCGCGAAGGCATGCACGACCTCGAGCGGCATCTTTTCCGTGCCGATTTTAAAGTTCTCTAGACTGCGCTGTGTTTGGGCTCCCCATTTGGCTGAAGCCGGAACGTTGATTTCCCCCATCGTGTCCCGTTCGATCCGATATTCCATGAAAATTCCCCCTCTTTTTTTGACTACGCTTTCATTTTATCGAAACTTTTGCAAAAAAGAAATCATTCCCCTGCAATTGACAAAAAGTCGGGCCAAAGCCCGACTCTCATCCGATCAACAATGCCTGTTTCGCCACGTCATGGGCCCGGTTCTCTGCCCGCGGGATCCATTTGATGAACTTGTTTGGCAATTCGTCATACAGCGTCAGCGCCTTGACGAACAAAGGACGCACCGCTTGGTCTTTTAAGAACCTCTGCTCGAGCGCCCGCACGACCGTCTCGGCGTCCGAATAGAACATGAACGTCGATTCGTCCGTGAGCGTATGCGCTTGTTCGATGGCGAACGCGAGCGCGGCGAGTTCGGCCTGAACGCTCGTCAGCCCGACACGTTTGGCGATGTACGTGGATACGGTGCCGTCCGTTGTCTTAATCCAGACACCAAGACCGTTCTCACCCGCCTCTTGGTTCGTCGCCGCATCAAAATAAATGTGAACCAAAGCGATACGCCTCCCAATCCGTTTCGATCGGTGCATGGATATCGATGAGCGAGAGACGTTTCGACAAGAGCGCCACCTCTTCTTGCCCGTCGAGCTTCTTCGCAAACTTCCGATGCGCCTCTTGGAGTGCTTCTTGTCTCAAGATGTCATACAGCGCTTCAACCGTGTCGTATGACTGGACAAGAATCGTCGCCGTCTTTGGTCCGATGCCGCGGACGCCTGGAATATTGTCCGAGGCATCACCTTGGAGCGCTTTCACATCGACGAACTGTCCGGGCCGTATTCCATAAGTCGTCTCGAATATGTCCTGGTTCATCATCATCTCTTCCCCCTTTTTCGGGACGATTTGAAACACGTTCGGGGAAAGCAGCTGATGCAAATCACGGTCTGACGAATACATATACGATTCACCCGGGAACGCGGTCGCGACGGCCCCGATCAAATCGTCGGCCTCATATCCGGCGAGCTCGGACTGAAAAATGCCGCGCTCGCTCAACGCTGCCCGCAACTTGACGTAATCGTGGAACAACGGTTCCGGTAAGCCGGTACGAGTCGCTTTATAGTCCGAAAACAGGGCGTAACGATGCGTCGTCTCGCGTGGTCCGTCCCAAAAGAAGGCGATATGTGTGAAGTCGTTCGTCCACCCGTCAACTTTACGGAGCAGTCCTTTCAACGTCACATCGGGATCGAGCGCCCGACGACGCTCTGTGGCAAAATAATAACGCGACAGGAGGTTAAACCCATCGACCAACATCAATTTCATCATTCATCCACCTCACAAGCTTGTAATCCGCGCGCTAGCGCGTCTCGATCGAGATTCTTCCCGATCCAGACGAAGACGGAACGCGAGTCGTCGCTCGGTTCGTTGGCGAACGTCGCCCCCATCAGTTGATTTGTCGCTTGGACGACGAATTTTGATGTTTCTCCGTCTAAACGGACAATCGCCTTCAAGCGATAGACATCGTCCTCATAGTGCATGAGCACCTCGCGTACGTATTGCGTGACACGTTCCCGACGTAGTGGGACGTCGGTCGTGAGCGTCACGGCCCGTAGTGAAGAGACGGACGTGTGCCCTGCTGTCAGTCGACCGAGGAGTTGCTCGTCGACTCGTGAAAGCTGGAACGTATTTTCCGTCAAGTCATAGTCCCCTACCGTTTGGACCGTCTCAATGACCCGAACGGTCGGATTTAGTGCTTTAATCCGTTCATGCGCTTGTTCGAGCGTGACGTCATCGACGAGGTCGATTTTGTTCATCAGAATCACATCTGCATAGGCGATTTGATGGATTCCTTCTATAAACAATTCGCGGTCCATTTGACTAGCGTCGACGACCGTCAAAATCGCCGTCAGCTTGAACCGTGTCCGTAAGTAATCATCGTAATAGATCGTCTGGATGATCGGTGCCGGATCGGCGACACCAGTTGTCTCGATGACGATGCGGTCAAATGTATCTTTGGACGCAAGCTGATAGAACGTCTTACTCAAATCGCTTTGAATCGAGCAACAGATGCAACCGTTCGATAACTCGATCTGTTCTTGGTCCATCTTGACGATCAACTGTTCGTCGATATTGACTGAGCCAAGCTCGTTGACGATGACGAGCAATCGCTCGTCCGTCGCTTCTAGCAAGCGATTCATATAGGTCGTTTTTCCGGCGCCTAAAAAACCGGTCACCAATTGCACGGGAATCATGTACTGCACCTCACCTTATAAATTTTCGTGGACCCGCGCCCACTTCTCATAACGGGCATCCAACAAGTCGATCAGATGGAGCATCCATCCTTCCGTCGTGACCGGTAACACGCTCGAGCCCCACTCGCGCTTGCCGTGGTGGGACAAAATCATATGCCAAATCCGGTGATGGACGTCGAGCGGAAGTGTGACGCCGGCAGCTTGTTGACTCTTCTCGAACAACAGTCCGCCGTACGGCATGTGTCCGATCAAGCTTCCCATCGGGTTGATGGAGATCCCGGTCGTCCCACTCGTGCCGCTGACCGAGAACAGTTGCTCAAACCGGTTCGGGGACGATAGCAAGTGACTGTACTCGAACAACTTACCGATATCATGGAACAAAATCCCGAGCGCGAGCTCGTCCCAACGGAGTGGCTCTTTCAACTCGGCGATGGCCTCACAGGCCGCGTAAAGCGACTCGAACGTGCCGCGGAACGCCTGTTCAACTTTTACACCGTTCATCGTATTCCAAACGTCTACTTTGTGCAACTGCTCGGCTTCTTTGATGACCCGGAACGCCATCGCCAAATGGTCGTCTTGTTCTTGGAACCGATAACCAAGTCGAAGCATACAGACCGTGTGCTTCAAGAGGCCGCCGACATAGTTATGATGATGATACAGTGCGGCCGGTGCGAGAACGAAATCGTCCCAGTAGCGGTCGAGCAGTGACATCGCGATCGCTTGAGAGTCTGGCGAGAGCGTCGACAGAATCGCGAACAGCTCGTCGGCGTATTGTTCCATCGTCTCGTCCCCAGGAAGACCTGGCAACAACGATACCGCTTCGTCCCGGGCAATCGGTTTGGCCCGGTCGATCGTAATCGATTTGGCGCCGTCCGGTTTTGGGTAGACGTCGATTTTCCCTTCGAGCTCGATGACGCCTGACTCGTAAATCGGCAACAATTGATCTTCATTGCCGCGCAACCACTGCTTGGCACGGATGAGTCCGCTCGAGGTCGTCAAATTGAGCTGTAACCATTTCGCCCCGGATTTGCCTTCTCGAACTTCGACCGTACTGACGAGCGCTTTCGTCTGAACCGGTGTTCCGTCTGTCAGGTCCGATAGCCGTGTCGCCGACTTCTCTACGGTCGGAAGTTGGAACCGTGTTCGGTCGAATCCGCCCCCTGCAATTGGATCAATCTGTTGGTAATAGTTCATGTGCAATGCCCTCCTTCTTCTCTTTGCCCATTGTATCGTGTTTTCCGCTTCGAGGCGAACATACTTTCGTTATAGGTCCAGAAGTTTCCTGAATTATATTGAAAGCGCTTACTATAATTGTTACGATAAAGGCAGTTAGATAAAGGGGGAACTCACATGATTTCATTGGTAGATACGTATGAACGGTTGATCGCAACAGGGGAAGCGACACGTTACGCCACAACGCATTCGACAATCGCAAGCATTTTACAGGCATCGACTTGCCCGGTCTCGCATCAAGAGCTCGTCACGGCGGTCTCGGGGCATGCCGGTAACCCATATACGCCAGACCAACTCGTCGACTCGGTCATCGAGCATGAAATGAAAGGGGCGATGGCCGTCCTGCTCGTCGCCGGTTATCCAATCCAAACACCGCTCGCAAAAGCCGTCGTCTTATCGGCGTTCGCACGCACGAACCGGATGAACATCGAGAAACTGAAAGAACTCGGTCATGCTGACTTGCTCGTGCGGATTCAATCGGCAGAACGATCTTGGAAGCGGACATATACCCACTTGTATCGGTCGGCACCGACACAGCTCTGTGACCAGCTCGACTCACTGCTCGGCGGTTGCGCCGTCCATCGTGTAATTGAAGCACTCAATCTCGACCCGAACGTCAAAACGGCATAAAAAAGAGCGGTCCCCGGGCCGCTCTTTTTTATGCCTTAAATTATCCTTCTGTCACTTCGACCGCTTCCGGTTCGAACAACGTGACGTTCCGCGCTGGTGAGAACGTTGAAATCGCATGTTTATAGATCAACTGTTGGCGCCCTTCTGATTCGACGATGACCGTGAAGTTGTCAAACGATTTGATGACTCCCCGAATTTGAAATCCGCTGACTAAAAAGACGGTCGTCGGCACCATTTCTTTACGTAATTGATTCAAAAAATGGTCTTGGATGTTATAGCTAGCCTTCATGTTGCATTCCCCCCTAGTCTATGTCTCTTTCAAATAATCGGAATTTTCGAAAAAACTCCTCAACTTCATCATAAATATTTTGATACGATAGTTCAAATGATTTTCTTCCCATATCAACCCAAATCCCATCAAATTGATGACGGAACCATGTTAATTGACGCTTCGCGAATTTGCGCGTGTGCTGTTTGAGCGTCTCGGTCATCTGCTCTCGGGTCATCAATCCATCAAGGTACGGGACGACTTCCTTGTAACCGATGGCCCGCATTGCCTGCGTGTCCCGATAACCGGCTGCGAGCAAGCGTTCGACTTCTTCGATGAGACCCGCTTCGAGCATCAAATCGACACGAAGGTTGATACGCTCATAGAGTACGTCCCGGTCGGCGTGGAGCACAAACAATTTGTAGGCGTAATGCTGGGAGGGGAGGCTATCCATCGCTTGAGCATCCCCTTGCAGTGCGACTTCAAGAGCACGGATGACGCGGCGGACGTTATTTGGATGAATGCTCTCAGCCCGTTTTGGGTCGAGCGACTGCAGGCGGGCGTGCAGCGCTTCAGAACCATTTGTCTCCGCCTCTAACTCGAGCGATTCGCGCAATGCATGGTCGACCGGTCGCTCCGTGAACTCATAGTCATATAAGATTGCTCTAATGTAGAGACCGGTCCCACCGACTAAAATCGGCAATTTCCCGCGCGCGTAGATGTCATCAATCGCCGCCCGGGCCAACGTCTGGAATGTGGCGACGCTCATCGCCTCGTCCGGGTCACAGATATCGATTAAATGATGCGGAACCCCTTCCGCCTCCTCGACCGTCACTTTTGCCGAACCGATATCCATCCCGCGATACACTTGGACCGAGTCGCCCGATACGATTTCACCGTTGAACGCTTTCGCGAGCTCGATTCCTGTCTTCGTCTTCCCGACAGCGGTCGGTCCGACGAGGACGATGACTGGTGTTTGTTCCATCCTTGTCACTCCTCAAACGAAAGACCGTTCCAAAAAGGAAACGGTCCGTTAAATTCTTCTTTTAATTGTATCATCAAACACGACCGCAAACAGCATCCATCCGCATAATAATAGTCCCATCAATAAAATTAAGCCATCACTCAGCCGTGGTCGCCTCCTTTACGTACCTCATTCCCACTTTTCACACTTTAGACACAATTGAATACGTAAAAAAAGACGCTCACGAAGAGCGTCATTCATTGTGTCACTTCAAGAACTCGGCGGCCTCGCCACATCGTGAACCCAATGTAGAGAACCGTCGTGCCGCTCGCTGCCCACCAGATCACGTCATAGAGCGGTGTCATCAAGTTGGCCAGTCCAAACAGCGCCGGGACGATCAGTGTCAACCAAGCGAGCACGAATGCGACTCGGGCCGTCAACCCATCAATTTGGCGCCCAAGACCCATCCCTACATAGAACAGTCCCCACAGGAACGACCAGAACAACCAGGTTACGGCGCCCATCACATCGCCCATCGTGAACGAGATGGTGGCATAAAAAACGGCTGAAATCGAAACAAATAGCGAGAACCAACCGACGCCACGTCCGTCGAGGTCGAACAAAAATGTCACACCGACGTACAAATAGGTGAAAGCGAACAAATAGATGCTCGCATAGCCGAACACTTCCGCCGAAATCGCCCCGATGACGAGCCACGTCGCGATGAACGTCTGCAACAGTCCTGTGAAGAGACTGAATACACCCGCACTCTTGACGTCCACTTTCCCGAATAAGACGAGGCTGTTAATGAACAGTGCCACGCCACCAAATAATAAACTAATATTACCCACTCTCATTGCTCCTTCGTACAGATGTCTGACGTCTTATTTTATACGTCCACTGTAACGTGAATTCGTTTTCAGTGCAAGTGGGGAAATGGATGTTCACGGAGTCGACAAAGGTCACTCATTCTCGAGCGTTTCAATCGCTTCATCAATCCGGTCCTGTTCGTCCTCCGTAAATGTCGGGAATTTAGGATCGATGTCTTCAAGGACGTCAATCATAATCGTGGAGACGATATATCTGGCGTACCAGTCATCATCTGCCGGGAGCACAAACCAGGGTGCATGTTTCGACGCCGTGTTCGATAACATATCCTCAAAGATATCCTGGTAATCATCCCAATGCTTTCGCTCTTCGACGTCATTGAATGAAAACTCCCAGTTCTTACTTGGATCTTTCAGTCGTTCAAGCAAGCGGTCACGCTGGACTTCTTTTGACACGTTAAAGAAAAATTTGATGACTTTGAATCCGTTCTCATCTAAATATTGTTCAAAGTCATTGATTTGGCGATAACGGACCTTCCATACCGACTCTTTGTCCTCTTCATCAGGGATGACCTCTTCCCCGAGCAAGTCATGGACGCGCGGAGCGATCACTTCTTCATAATGCGACCGGTTCAAGATGCCGACTTGCCCCCGCTCTGGCATGAGGTCATGCATTCGCCACAAGTAATCGTGTTTCTTTTCCGTGTCCGACGGTTTTTGGAACGCGTTCGTCTTCAACCCTTGCGCGTTCAAGTTCGAAAAGATATAACTGATCGCCTCATCTTTGCCGCCGGCATCGAGCGCCTGCAAGACGACAACGATCCCTTTCTTCGATTCGGCGTACAGCTTCCAATGCAACTCTTTCAATCGCTCCACGCTCTTTGGAATCAACTCGTTTTGTAACGTCTCGTCAGATGGGCGATCTTGTATCGTGGTCGGGAAATCGCTGAGACGAATCCCATTTTTATGGTCAATGCGAAAAGTTTGAATATCCATGTGTCCTCCTTGATTCGATTGAATTCTAAGTACAACATCTATTTACCCTATTCTTTCAAAAAAATAGCGACAAAAAAATCCTTTCCGCCGAAACGAAAAGGATCTTTGAATGGGCTCGGCTTAGTAGATTCCGACCGCGTCGAACGATTTCGCCGCCGCGACCGCTTGTGTACTCGTTGAACCGTACAAGTCTTTAGCTGACTGTACGACTGCTTGACGAAGGTTCGAGAAGTTCGATGTCGGTGTCAAGTAGACCGTGAGCGCGCGGTAGTAGACATCTCCCATTTGCTTGACGCCGATGCCTTGAACCGATACACCGTAGTGTGAGCCACCGCTCGCGAACAAGTAGGCCGCCTTGTTGACGATACCTGAGTTGATATGGACGCCACCGTTGTCTTGCGTCCCTGTGTAGCGGACCGAGTAGTGGTCCGGGTCACCGTTGGCCGCTGGGTTCGACATCGAACGGAGACCGTCCCCAGCCACGCCAGGCGTATAGATGTCTTCCCCGACCAACCAGTCGAAGTTCGAGCCGACGCTGTACTCCGCGACCGTACCGAAGATATCAGAAATCGCCTCGTTGATGGCTCCTGATTCGTTCTGATAGATCAAACCGGCCGTGTATTCTGTAACGGCGTGTGACAATTCGTGAGCGACAACGTCGAGTGCACCCGAGAGGTACGTGAACGTTTGGCCGTCCCCGTCACCGTACACCATCTTGCTGCCATCCCAGAACGCATTGTTGTAGCTACGGCTATAGTGGACCGTCGAGTTGAGGGCCGCACCGTTGTTATCGTAACTGTTGCGTCCATAAGTGTTCTTGAAGAAGTCATACGTCTTCGTCGCGTTGACATGGGCACTGACCGCGGCCCGGTCGTACGTCGTGTTCAAGACGTTGTCAGCGTCGGCCCAGAGCGATCCAGGAAGGCGCGTCCGGTTTCCGGCGTCATACGTATAGATGCCTTTACCGCGCGTCGAGTCTTGGAGATAGTAGTATGAACCGCTCTTCGTCGTCTTGAACGTTTGGCTCTGACCAAGGACGTCGATTCCCGTTCCCGTAAATGTCGTACCCGTGACGCCGTTCGTCGGTTTGGCGTGCGCCAATTGGTTGTATTTGTTCAATACTTTCCCGCTTGCCGCATCGATGAAGTATGTCCAGCGTGACGGCTCATCCGCATCAAGGATCGTCCCGGTCACTTCATACGCATAGACCGCCTCTTCACCATTCGGATAAACGACGAGTTCCGCTGCCGGCTCAAGCTCGTATGCGCCTTTGTGGCCGACAAGCTCTTTATAACGAGCGACCGCTTTTTGCTCATTCAGCTTGATTGATTTATGTAATCCTTTAAGTTGTTTCGTATCGTCGACGACCCTTTTCAATTGACCATCATTATCGACGACACCGACGACAATTCCACCGAAGACTGGCACTCCGTCGACCGTCTGTTGTAATTTGACAACTTGTCCGACTTTGTCACGCTTCGATTCGAGCGTTTTGAATTCGCCTTTCGCTTTCGCATACTCTTTGACGATCGTCGTCGGGGCTTCGTTCGATGGTTTCGTCAACGTGCCCGACTTGAGCTCCGCCGCGCCGACGAGTTGTGGCACGAGCAAGACTCCTGCGATGAGTGATGTAGATAAAACTTTTTTCATGTGTGTTTCCCTCCTTAATGCGGTGTCTCCTACTTTACATAGTTTCCCACATTTAATGTATCCAACTTTTTAATTATTTTGACAATTCAAATTATTAAGACATTTGGACTAACCCGTCCTCTTCTCTAGTCGTATCAGCCGTAACAAAAAAAGCGTCACCATGGAAGGTGACGCCAGTCATCAATAGACATCTTTTTGCGTGAAATGGTAGAACGCATACGCGAGAGCCGCTAGCGACCAGACGAATATGACGATGAGCGAGAACGGCAACGTCATCCCCTCGATTGGTGGGGCTTGCCCCTCGAGATAGGTATGAAGACCGAAGTTGACGTTGACCAAATATTTCGAGCTGTCCCAATTCGACCCGAGCGACGTGAGGAGCGGTCCTGAAATCAGGACGGCCATCATGATCCCAATCCCTGTCGCCGTGTTTTTGACGATGACCGAGATCATGAGCGCAATCGTCCCGACGGCTGCGACGACAAACCAAGATAGTCCGACCGACATGAGCAAGTATTGCCACATCGGTAGCGTATGAACGAAGTCGGTCGAGAACGTCCCGGTCGCCGAGGCTTGGAACCCAGTCAAAATCGGCGCGGTCCATCCGTCCCAACCGAGCACGATGCCAGAGATGACATAACTGACGAGTGCCGTGATGAAGATAAGAATCGACGTATATAGGAGCGTCGTCATCCATTTAGCAAGCAAAATCTTAAAGCGCCGGACCGGACGGGACAACAGCGTCTTGATTGTGCCATCATTATGCTCACCGCTGACGATATCGGCCATCAGGACGATGATGAAGAGTGGGAGCACGAGCGTCGTCCCTTGCGAGAAGAAGACACGCATGAACGTTGGCGCACCCGGGTAGTTCGGATTAATATCATTATCTAAGTAGTATTGATTCTGTTGGACCTGGAACTCCAAAATTTGACGGAACTCGTCCTGAACGTTCGCCGAGGCGAGCCGGTTTTGCGTATCGACAATCTCTTGTTGCAAGTCGACGCGCCAATCGATCGTCCCTTGTTCTTCGCGCTGTTTCTCGATTTGACGATAGTTGGCATACGTGAACATCGAGACGAGCACAATCAAGATGATCGAGACGACGAGGAGTCGTCGCTTCTTATGAATCTTTAAAACTTCGTTCCGAATAAGGCCAAGTATTGACGGATTAGACAATATGGTCACCCCCGGTCAATGAGATGAATAATTCTTCGAGTGTCTGGACGCGTCGTTCAAGCCCGAATACGTCAACTCCCCGGTCAAGCAAATAGCGGTTCAAGCGGGCCGTCTCTTCAAGATTCATCGAGACGCGAATCGTGCGTTCATCGACGACGTCGGCATGATCGATCGATTCGAATCCGCGGATGATTGGCAAGACTTCAAAACTGTCGGCCACATGGACATCGACGGTCGACGCCAACTCATGAATCAGTTCCTCGACCGTTCCGACTTTCACGATTTTCCCGCGCGACATGATGGCGACGCGGTCCGCGAGCAGTTCAATCTCGGCCAAGATGTGGCTCGAGACGAGGACGCTCAGTCCTGTTTCTTCGACGAGACGGCGGATGAAGAGTCGAAGGTCACGAATCCCCATCGGGTCCAGCCCGTTCGTCGGCTCATCGAGAATCAAGACACGGGGGTTGTTCAACATGGCCTGGGCGATGCCGAGACGTTGCCGCATCCCGAGCGAGTAGGTCTTCACTTTATCATCGATTCGTGCCGTCAAGTCGACGAGATCGATCACTTCTTGAATCCGGGCCTCATCTACCCCGGGCAACATCCGCGCGAAGGCGTTCAAGTTCTCACGCCCGCTCATGAACTTGTACAGTTCCGGATTCTCAACGATGGCGCCGATTTGATTCATCGCCTGAACGAATTGACGTTCGACGCTGAACCCACAAATCGAGACGGTCCCGTTCGTCGGCTTAATCAAACCGACAATCATCCGAATCGTCGTCGTTTTGCCGGCCCCGTTCGGTCCTAAAAAGCCGAACACTTCACCGGGAAACACATCGAACGAGATGTCATCGATGATTGTTTTCTTACCAATTACTTTTGTCAAATGGTCTATTTTCAATGTTGGTTGCATCATCTCACCTCTCCTACATTCTATCGGACTCGACCGCATCTGTCCTATTCGAACATTCACATAGGGCAGGTTAAAACTTATTTGATATGATAGTTCTATAGAAAGTGAGGGAATCACATGAAAAATGGGAAATGGTATTCGTTTTTAATCGGTTCGGTCTTCTTGACGGGCATCGCCTTATACGGTTTATGGATCGGATATCAAGATATCGTCAACCCACCGGAACGCACACTCTCGATTAGTGAAGATTCGAGACCCGAACCGGTCGGTGACGTTTACGTCGCTTTAGGTGACTCCCTGACACGCGGCGTCGGGTCGACGTCAGGTGCTGGTTACGTTCAGCCGGTCGGTGAAACGCTCGACGAAGACGGCATTCGTACGCAGAACTTGGCCGTCTCTGGTGCCCGGACTGAGGATTTGTTGGCCCAACTCGAACAACCGGAAGTACGGCGAACGATTGAGAACGCCCGCTACATCACACTCACGATTGGCGGCAACGACCTGTTCAATCGCGGCGAGAATGTCGATAACTTTGAATCGGTCGATATCGAACAAGTCGTGACCGATGCCAAGACGAATTTGAATGACATCTTTGAACAAGTTCGCGGATTGAACGATACGGCACAAATCGTTTATATCGCGCTCTATAATCCATTCCAAGAGAATGAAAACGGTGAGGCGTTCAATCAACTGATTCTCGATTGGAACGCCTCGGCGGCCACGTTCGGAAACGCACAACGCATCGACGTAATCGACCCGTTCGCATACGTCTCTGACGTCTCGCGTGACCTCGCGACCGACCAGTTCCATCCGAGCGACCGGACGTACGAAAAGTTAGCCGAGGACGTTCTGTTCATCCTCGAATAAGTAAAATGGCCTGATCATCGCGATCAGGCCATTTTTTCATCGTTCATATTTGACGAGCCAGCGCTCCCCGTCGCGCATCATGGACGTTCCGTACCAACCCACCTTCAACAAGGCGCCCTGTTGCTCCGTCTCGCCCATCTCGAGCCATGTCGCTTCTCCGGCCGGTCGCCAGTCGCTGTGCAGTTCCTTCATAAAGATGTAGCGCAACTTCCCGCCATACTTCGGTTTAAGGGCACCGATGCGAAGCCCGAGGGCAAACTTGTCTTTCAAGCTCGGGATGTTGAATGGTGCCACGGTCGCACAGACGAGGTCGAATCGGCTACCATGTTCCAGCTCTTTCATCAGAAGCCTGCCGAGATGCTGTTGCAGGCCGTAGCCGCGGTAGTCCGGATGGACGTTCGTCACTTCTTGATAAATGATGCGTTCCAGTCCCTCTGATGGATAACCGATATCATAGCCAAGATGCTCGTCATCGAGCGGTGGGATGAGGAGCGCGCGGAACGCGATCAACTTTCCCTTGTGATATGCCCCGATGAGCGTCCGGTCCGTCAACAACTTCACAAACTCCTCCGTCGACAAGGACTGATACTGGCTCCCTTCCGTCAGTGTATCCATGACATCCTGTTGCACCGCCTCGATTTGTTCCAGGTCGGTCATCGCCAAATAGGTGACCTCGATGTCGAGGCCGTTACTATCACTGCGCCACATCATCGGTCCCTCCGACGACGTACGTCGCGGTCGTCAGACGTAATAAGACAGATTCATCGACGTCGACACCGAGTCCTGGTCGTTCAGACAATCGAATGAACGGAAGGTCGTACGTCAAATTGCCGATGTCTTCTGCGAAACGGAGCGGCCCTGTCAATTCGACCGATTGGACGATTTTGCTCGAGAACGCGACGTGGAAACCTGCACTCGAGGCGACCGACGACTCGACCATCGACCCGATTTGGCACTCAATACCTGACATCTCGGCCATATGGACAAGTTTTTTCGCCGGGTAGATGCCGCCGCACTTCATCAGCTTAATGTTCACTTTGTGGGCGGCCTGCATCATCGTCAGACGACGCATTTCGGTTACACCCCGCACGCCTTCATCAATCATGAGCGGGACCGAGATTTTCCCTTTCACTTCGACCATGCCTTCAAAATCGTCGGCTTTGACCGGCTGTTCGACCCAATCGATATGGAATGGTTCGAGCAACTTCATCGCTTGGAGCGTCTTGGCAGCATTGACCCAACCTTGATTGACATCGACCCGAATCGGAACGTCCGGTCCGACGGCTCGCCGAACCGCCTCCACACGTCGTACGTCCGAGGCGACATCGACGCCGACTTTCATCTTGACGGCTGTATAGCCTTGTTCGATTTGTTCGCGCGCCTCGGCCGCCATCGCTTCCGGATCTCCGATGCTTAACACGTGCGTGACCGGGAAGGCATCGTGATAACGGCCGCCAAGCAACTCATACACAGGCAAGCCAAGTTTTTTCCCAACAACGTCGTGGCAGGCAATATCAAGCGCCGCCTTCGCCGCCGGCACGTCCCGGATGGCTCGGTCCATCACGTCATGGATTCGTTCCATATGCATCGGGTTTTGCCCGATCAAAAGTGGTCCTAGCACATGTCGGATGACGCTAATTGTACTGTCGAGCGATTCGCCCGTGACGTGCTCATCAGCGACGGCCTCGCCGTAACCGACATGTCCGCACTCGGTCGTCAGTTTCACGATCACCGACGGCATGTCGTCATAGCGGTGATAACTGACGATGAACGGTACTTTCAGTGGTAGACGTATCGCAAACAGCTCGATTTTCTTTATTCTCATATCCATTCCCCTTTACTTTTTATATATCATTAGCTATATTGTCGTTAAATAGTCGTTAAATTGCAAGGAGGAGTTTTGATGTCCATCCATATCGCCATCGTCGGGTCGCACGAATTTGTGGCGACTATCCGTACCCTCGGTGCCCCAGAAGGTGTTCGGTTCGCGTATCACCCTTACGAGCATCCCCATGAAGCAGCCGTTATTGCCAAAACGCTCGGCTCGTTCGATGGTGTCTTTTTTTCCGGGTCGTTCCCGTTCACTTATGCGGCCCCCTACCTTCAAAACGTGGCGACCCATCACGTCGTCCAAGACGAGACTGTCCTATTAACGACACTTCTCTATGCGACGCTCACCCACTCAGTCCCTCTTGATCAACTGTCCATCGATTTGGTCGAGCCGGAGCGCTTGACGTCAATCCTCGAGTCGTTCCCGAATCATGCCTCGACTCCTGCCGTTATGAAAATCGAACCGAATATCGCTTTCGAAGACGTGATTACTTTTCACACGGAGCACCGGGCCAAGCAGGCGAAACTGGCCGTGACGAGCATCGAACAAGTTCATCGTCAACTCGTCCATGATGGGTATCATAGTCTATTGATGATCGAGCCGCGGACCACGGTCGAGCGCCATCTCGATATGTTAATTCAACGAATTCGACGCCAGTTCGCGGACGACGCCCAGTTCGCCATCATTCGTTTCGAGACCAACGACAAGGCATTACTCGAACATTTGAAAGTGGTCCGCTACCTTGGCGGACACATCGAATCGACCGACGATGGTCGTATCACGCTACTTACGACACGAGGCGAGACGAACAACGCCCTCGATACAAGTACGCTCAGCCCAACAGGTGATTATCGAATCGGAATCGGCTATGGCACACAATATCAACAAGCATACGAACATGCTGAAATCGCACTATCGGCCGCGAGCAAGGAGCGCATTCGAATCGTCGACGATTCAAAACGCTTGTCCTTCCCGAACCGTGAGGACCGCATCCCCTATCGAGTGACCGAAGTAGCGGTCTTTGACGTCATCAAGCAAGCCGGGATTAGTCCGGTCAACATCGGTAAAATTATGCAGTTCTCAAAGCACCATCTCGAATTCACGGCAAAAGAGTTGACCGACCATCTCGCCGTCTCAAGACGGACGACGGAGCGACTCATCAAAAAATTACATGACGCGCAACTGATCGAAGTGATTGGTGAAGAGATGAGTTACAACCAAGGACGACCTCGTGCCGTCTATAAATTCAATTTCCCGACCTGAATAGGCCGGGAAATTTTTCATTGTGCTGCTTGTTTTTCGAGTGGCGGTTCCACACTCTGCACAGCAATCCGTGCAATCGTGAAGCCTGTGAACGCATAGATAATCGAGATGACCGGAACGATGAAGTTCAAGATCGCGTATGGCGCATATTCGAACGCCCCGACGCCGAGCGTCCCGAGAATGAACACACCGCACGTGTTCCATGGGATGAAGACCGACGTCAGTGTCCCGCCGTCCTCGAGTGCCCGGGACAAGTTTTTCGACTGAAGCCCCATTTTCTCATAAGCAACTGCAAACATACGAGATGGAACGACGATCGAGATGTATTGTTCGGAACACGTGGCGTTCGTTGCTACCCCGGCGAGAATCGTCGACGCAATCATCGAACCGGCCGTCTTCGCCAGTTTGACGATTTGATTCATAATCGATTGCAGCATCCCCGAGTATTCTAAAATCCCTCCGAACGTCATCGCGACGATCGTCATCGAGACGGTGTACATCATCGCGTCGAGACCGCCCCGACTGAACAAGTTGTCGACGAGTTCATTACCGGTGTCGATCACATACCCGCTCTGCAACGCCCCGACGCTGTCGGCGAGCGAACCGCCTTGGACGATGACTTGGGCGAGAAAGCCGAGCGCAATCCCGACGACGAGTGCCGGAATGGCCGGTACTTTCCTCGCGACGAGGACGATGACAGCAAGTGGAATCAATAGGAGCCACGGCGAGACGACGAAGCTGTCCTGTAAAATACCGAGTGTTTGGACGATTTCTGAAGAGTCCGTCGTCGTCTCACTGAACCGTCTGCCAAGCCACCAATAGGCGCCGAGCGCGATGACGAGCCCTGGAATCGTCGTGTAGAGCATATGCCGAATATGTTCGAACAAGTTCGTGTGCGTCAAACCTGCCGCGAGGTTCGTCGTATCCGACAACGGGGACATCTTATCCCCGAAGTATGCCCCTGAGATGACAGCTCCGGCGACCATCGGTGCTGGTATCCCCATACTCAGCCCGATGCCCATCCCGGCGACGCCAATCGTTCCCATCGTCGACCATGAGCTGCCAATCGAGAGCGCGACGACCGAGCAGATGATACAAATCGTCACCAAAAAATAGGCCGGTGAAATAATCGTCAATCCGTAATAAATCATCGTAGCGACGACGCCTCCCCCGATCCAGGCACCAATCGTTAAACCGACCAAGATGATGATGACGACGGCCGGTAGTGCGAGCCGAATCCCTTTGTACATCATCTCCTCGATCTCTTTCCACTTGTACCCGTGTCGCCATGCGACGAGCGACGCGACCGCTGTCCCGACGATGAGTGGGATGTGCGGCCCTTGTTCCAATTTGACGATGGCTACGAGCATGATCCCGATCATGACAAGTAGCGGCAATACCGCCCAGCGAAGCTTCATGTCTACCTTGTTCCCCTGTTGTTCCATGTGTCTTCCTCCCCGATAGCGAAAAATTCAGAATTGTCGTTATATTGTCGCTAATAAGTAGATGATAACGCTTACATTTAAAGTTGGCAATAAAAAAATGAACGAGCTCGTCCGGCCCGTCCATCTAGTCAATCGCTTCAATTATCGTTTGCGGCCCGGCGCAACGTATCGGCGAGTAAGGCAGCCGCTTCTGGTAAGACGTCCCGATCGAACGACATATGAGGATGATGGAGCCCCGGTGTCAAGTTCGCGCCGATTCCAATCATCGTCGCATCGAGTCCCGGCTGTTCGACCGTATAGAAATGAAAGTCGTCACTACCTGATGTAATGATCCGGTCGACGAGCGCGTTTTTCCCGAATCGGTCGACAATCGCTTCGGCCGCATGTCGGCTCGAGCGTTCGCCGATCTCCGCACCCGGTGTGAAGTCTTGCCAGTCCCAGTGGATGGTGACATCATGAAGGACGGCGATTTGCTGCAACAGCGTCTCGACGCGGTCACGTAACGCCAGCAGCTCCTTGTTCTGTTGAGCCCGGACGTCGAGTGAGAACGTCGCGTTCCCGGGGATGATATTCAAATTATCGCTACCGGCCTGGACGCCCGTCAACTTGATCGAATGGGGCTCGAACGGCGACAAGTAGATGCTTTTGAGCATCTGTTGAATCGTAAAGATGACATCTAACGCGTTTTGACCTTGATGCGGTCGCGCGCCATGGGCATCGTCCCCGATAACGCTTCCTCTTAGAAAGAATGCGGCTCCGTGTTGAATCGCAGCCGCATATTGTCCGCGCTGCAATTCCTCGAGCGGTCGCAAGTGGATGCCATACAGCTGACTCACTCCTTCGAGTGCCCCTTTTTGAATCATCGCGAGCGAGCCGTTCCCTTGTTCTTCTGCCGGTTGGAAAATGAAGCGAATCCGCTTCGATAGCATCTCATGTTTCAACAGGTCGAGCGCGCCGAGCACCATGCTGATGTTGGCGTCGTGCCCGCATGAGTGATTGGCTTGAAACGTCCCGTCGACTTGTTGCCATAAGGCATCGATATCGGCCCGGACAGCGATGACGTCATCACCTTGTCCAATCTCTGCGATGACCCCGGTCACGTCCGCAAACGTCTCGTGACGGACTTGCCATGACGTCAAGATGTCGGCAATCGTCTTCGTCGTCTCAACCTCTTTCCAGCTCACTTCCGGATGAGCATGAAAATGCTCAAACCAGTTCAATACGTTCGTCGTCATGATCAATTCCCCCATATGTACTTATATTTTTTTGACCCCTTTGATTAAGAGCCACTGCAGTGGCAATCGGGCCCACGTGACCCATTTTGGGAGCGGTATCTTGCCTAGTTTCGACGGTTTGAGCGCCATGTTGATATTGGCTGGGAACACCGCGATTAAGAAAGCGGGTAATGTCCCTTTCACGAAGCGCGTCCCTTTGTTCATGAGCAACAACACACCATAGACGACCTCGATGACCCCGCTTGCCTGGACCATGAATCGTTTGAACGGCCATGATTTCGGAATAATCGACATGAACGCCCGCTCCTGAATGAAGTGCATGATGCCGGCCCCTAGAAATAAAATCCCGTATAGTTTACGAATCAACTGAACCCCTCCTTTTTTCTAAGCATAACAAAAAAGATGGGCTGCGTGCCCATCTTTACAGTGCGTCTCCATTTGCGTTTTGAATCTCGACATCGACCGTTTCGGTCTTACCGTCACGAACGTATTCGATTGTGACGGTCCCGTCCGTGTCTCGAATCAGTTCACTCCGCAGGTCGATGAACGATGAGACAGCCTGGTCGTTGATTTTCACGATGACATCGCGTGCCTCAAGTCCTGCCCGTGCGGCCGAACTGTTCGCTTGCACTTCAACGATGATCGTGCCCGACTTCACCGACTCCGGCAAATTGATTTGCTCGGTCAAGTACCCCGGTGGGAACTCAGACACGTCTCGGAGCGACACACCGAGCGACGGATGATTCACTTCGCCCGTCTGCTCGATTTGATTGATGATCGGCAAAGCGATATCGACCGGGATGGAGAAGCCGACCCCTTCGACCGAGTCAGTCGCGATTTTCATCGAGTTGATCCCAATCAATTGTCCTGATTCGTTGATTAACGCGCCACCGGAGTTACCCGGGTTGATGGCCGCGTCCGTCTGAATGACTTCGGCGTTGAAGTCGGCTTGTCCGTTCTCATCCGTATCGACCGGGACGAGACGTGACGTCGACGAGACGACGCCGCGTGTGACCGAGTTCTCAAACTGGCCGAGCGGGTTCCCGATGGCGACGACGGTTTGCCCCGGTTTCAACTCGCTCGACTTTCCAATCGAGATGACGGACGAGACTTTGTCCGCATCGACTTCGAGCACGGCCAAGTCATACGTGGCGTCGCTACCCATCAATTTGGCGTCCGCTGTCGATCCGTCATTGAATGTCACGGTCAAACGGTCAGCACCGTTGACGACGTGATGGTTCGTGACGATGTAAGCCGAGTCGCCGTCTTTTTTATAGATGACACCCGAGCCAACCCCGGCTTCGACAGCGTCACTTGAAAAACCGTTTGACGCGAAATTGTTCACCGTCACGACAGCAGGCTGTGCGGTCGCGACCGCATCGGTGACCGAGCTGTCCGTTGTCGTAGACGTCGTCTGGACCGGCGACCCTTCCGACGTCACGTTCGTATCAGACACATTTGTCGGCACTTGATCGATGAACGGAAAAGCGATGGCGCCAGTCAAGACGGCACCAATCACGCCGCCGACAAACCCAGGGAACATCCGGCCGACAAACGATGGTCGGGCCGGTTGCTCTGCGCGCGACGGTTCTTGTCGTTGTTCTGACGAGCCGAGCTCGGTATCGAGCCAATCCTCGCGGTGATTTTGTTCATTTGATTCTGTTGGACGATCATTGCGTTCCATGTGTAATCATCTCCTATATGATGTTTCCTCTTTGTTCTACCCTTAGTATAAGAGGCATAGTCATCGTTTTGCGGAAATGAAGCATCGATTACAAGATTCTTCACAATTTGCGTCAATTGGGTCAGACGATGACGTTACGGAGCGTCCCGAGTCCCGTGATGCTCACTTCGACCGTGTCTCCTGATTGGAGATAGACGGGCGGCTTCATGCCGTGGCCGACCCCGGCCGGTGTGCCGGTCGCGATGATGTCTCCTGCTTCAAGTGTCATGCCCTTTGACAAAGTCCGAATTAACTCTTCGATCGGGCGAATCATATCCGCCGTCGACCCATCTTGACGTGTCTCGCCATTGACGACCGTTTGAATCATGAGTGGGAACGAGAGCTCATCCGGTGTGACGATATATGGCCCCATCGGACAGAACGTATCGAACGATTTGCCGCGGAAAAACTGCACGTGTTGTTTTTGCACATCCCTGGCCGTGATGTCGTTCAGAATCGTGTAACCAAAAATATGGGCATCGACGTCGTCAATATCCCGGCCTGATTTTCCGATGATGACGGCGAGTTCGCCTTCATAGTCGAGCTGGTCGGTCAATTCGGGGTGACGTTCGACGACAGCCTCTGGGCCGACGACCGAGGTTGGCGCTTTCGTGAAGATGACGAGCTTACCGGCCCCCGCCGTATCCATCTCTTTCACATGTTCTTCGTAATTTTTCCCGATACAGATGACATTTTTGAGCGGACGATACGGTGCGACGAACGTGACGTCTTGAAGCGCCAGCCTTGGCGCGACATCTAGATCGACATCCGGTTCAAACTCACGCGCGATGACTTCTAACAGCGAAGTCGTATGTAATTGGTCACTGACGTCATAGACGAACTCTCCTGCCACGACACCGACCCTTTGCTCTCCTTCAACTTGAAAACTACACCATTTCATCAAAATTCCCCCTTTTTTGCTAGTATACAAAAAATCGGGACGCGACGGCCCCGATTACGCTTTGTTTAAGAAAATAATCCGCTGGTTGCTCGATCCCCGAAACCGGAGCGACCGGTCCATGAGCGGCTGTTCGAAACGCCCATCGACGAGCACATCGGCACGGTCGAGCACGCTTGTGACGAATTCGTCGTGCATGGCTTGCAACTGTTCGAGCGTATAGCCCGTATACACCCAAACGTTTTTCTGAAGGGCCTTACATCCGTCGACGAGCCGTGCCAATTCTTCCGGTTGCAGAAATGGTTCCCCGCCTGAAATCGTCACCCCGTCCCAGCCTGATTGTTCGATTTGAGCGAGTAAGTCCGCGACCGAGACGTCTTCTCCTCCACGTGGATTCCAAGATTCTGGATTATGACACCCAGGGCAACGGTGCGGGCAGCCCGCCGTAAAGATGACCGTGCGAATGCCTGGACCGTCGACGACCGATTCTTCAAGTACGGATAGGACGCGCATGATGCTTCACCCTCGCTCGTTCTTCTTCTCGTTTTGCCGAATTCCACCGGTCCATCGTCCCGACCAAGTAGCCGGTAATGCGACGGATCCGTTCAATTCGTTCATGTTCGCCACATGTCGGGCACGCTTCGTCGATAATCCCTTCAAGGCCGCAGTTGCCACAACGGTCGACCGGATGGTTAATCGACCCGTAGCCAACGTTCTCGGTCCGCATGAGCCGGACGATCGCTTCGACCGCTTCCGCATTATGGGCGAGCGATCCGTCGACTTCGACATACGTGATATGACCCGCATCACAGAGCGCGTGGTAAGGCGCTTCGAGACGGACTTTATCGCGAATCGAGACCGATTGATACACGGGCACATGAAACGAGTTCGTATAAAAGGCGCGGTCGGTCACACCTTCGATCATCCCAAACGATTGCTGATCTCTCGTCACAAATTTACCCGACAACCCTTCGGCCGGGGTCGCCAAAAGAGAAAAGTTCAAATCGTATCGTTCCGATGCCTGCTTCATTCGATCACGTAAATGAGTGACGATATCGAGCCCAAGCCGTTCCGCCTCTCGCGACTCGGCATGCGTGCCACCTGTGAGCACACGAAGCGCTTCGGCGAGACCGATAAATCCAACCGAGAGTGTCCCTTGCTTCAGTACCTCGCGAAGATCGTCTTCTGGACCGAGTCTCTCTCCACCCCGCCAGACGTGTTGGGCATAGAGAAACCGAAATTCGTCGGCGTGCCGCTTCGCTTGATAGTCGAATCGTTCGAGCAATTGATCGATGGCGACGTCGACGTAAGCGTCGAGTGTCTCATAAAAAGTATGGATATCCGAGGAGACGAGTGCCATTTTAACCAAGTTCAACGTCGAAAATGATAAGTTGCCTCGTCCAATCGACGTCTCGGCACCATGCCGATTCCCCATCACCCTTGTCCGACAACCCATGTAGGCGACTTCCGAACCGTGCGTCCCGTCGTAGTATTGAAGGTTGAACGGAGCATCGACGAACGAGAAGTTCGGGAATAACCGCTTGCCCGTCACACGACAGGCGAGACGGAACAAGTCGACGTTCGGATCGTCCTCATGGAAGTTGACCCCTTCTTTCACTTTAAAGATTTGAATCGGGAAAATCGGCGTCTCCCCGTTACCGAGCCCTCGCTCGGTCGCGCGCAGCAACTCTCGAATGAATATGCGTCCCCACCGGCTCGTGTCGGTGCCGTAATTGATGGAAACGAACGGTACTTGTCCGCCACCACGTGAGTGCATCGAGTTGGCGTTGTGGATGAACGCCTCACACGCTTGATACGTCGCCGCGATTGTTTCAGACTCGGCAGTTTCAAAGAGTTGCTCGGTCGTCCATTCGACTGGTAGCTTTTTGAGCCGCTCGAGCTGACGTTCATACGTCTTTTCGACATACGGTGCGAGGTCGACATCAAACATCGGGAAAGCTTGACCGCCGTGCTGCATGTTTTGGTTCGCTTGAAGAATAATCGAAGCGAGCGCCATCGCCGAGCGGATATCCTGGGGCGGTCGAATCGTCCCGTGCCCGGTATGAAATCCGTTCGTGAGTAGCTCACCCAGTGGGATTTGACAACACGTCGTCGATCCTGTCACGTAGTAGTCGGCGTCATGGATATACAAAAAATTATCCTCGACGGCTTGACGTGACCGTTCTGATAATAGATATGTCGTCGACAATTGTTTTGATACTTCTGAGGATAATCGTGCCAATTTTCCAAGTGGTGATTTCCCGTCGACGTTGGCGTTCTCTTGTACGAGGTCCTGATCTGGGAGAACACAGACATCTTCATAAAGCTGGAGCATATTCACTCCGCATCACCTCACTATATATTGATTACAAGCGAGTTAATTACTCGCTTAAGTTCCATATATAGATTATGTCATGTTTTGCTATTGAGATGTGAAGTCGAAATTGTGATCAATGCTTGTGATAAAAACGCAAAAACAGTCGAGCCACTGACGTGGACTCGACTGCTCGTTGTCGTGAGCTACCTTATACATCTTTGGCAGGTTTCACAATTTTCAATTCGACTTCTTCCGTTGCTTCCGATTCTTGGGCTTCACGCAAGCCTTTCGCGTTTAACCACGTATAGATCGCACCCATGAACAACGCGCCACCGATGATATTCCCGAACGTGGCTGGGATCAAGTTGTGGATCGCGCCGGCAAAGCTGATCGCCTCAGGATGCGGGACGACGAGCGTGAGGGCGAACAAGACGAAGTTGGCGATGACGTGATCAAATCCTGAGGCGAAGAAAACGGCGACGAGGAAGATCATCGAGAAGATTTGGGCGAACTCGTTTTTCATTTGCTTCGGCAAGAAGATGGCAAGACAGACCATCCAGTTGCAGAAGATTGCGCGGAAGAAAATTTCGACCGTCGTGTGGTGCATCTTGCTTTCGACGACCGAGAACAGCCAGTTGTCCATCCCAAGTTCTTGGATGACACCGGTCGGAGCGAGCAGCAAGGCGAACAAAACGCCACCGAGCGCATTCCCGACAAAGCAGAGCAACCAGACGAGCATCGTGTCGCTGAGCGTCGTGTATCCCCGCATCGTCGAGGTTGTGAAGTACATCGTATTCCCGGTGAACAGTTCGGCTCCGCCATAGATGATCATGACGAGGGCGATCCCGAATGAGAATCCTCCGATGAGCGTTGTGAACGGAGAATCGATCAAATACATTCCGTTGACGACTTTCAGTGTGAAAATTGAAGCGAATCCGATAAAGATCCCCGCGAGCATTGCTCGTAAAAAGTACTCCATTGGCCGATAATGAATCATTTGCGAAGATGCCTGTGCTTTCTTCCGCAACGATTCGAGTGCATGGATTTCCATTGATGCCATGTCACAAACCCTTCTTTCTGTTTGAATGAAACCATTATAATAAGAACGAACATGTGAAATCATTAACAATATAAGCCCGAAACGAATAAATTGCAATCGCCCATTCCACATGTTGACACATTTTTCACATCGTAATCGTTTACATTTGTCGGAATTGTGACTAGAAAAAAACGACCCTTGGCAAAGGGCCGTTCGAAATGATTATTCTTTGTTTTCAGAAGCCTCTTCCGACTCTTCCGTTGAAGTTTCTGACGCCTCTTCAGTCGCTTCAACTTCGCCTTCTGTCGCTGTATCAGCTTCAAGGTCTTCGAGCGCCACCGGTTCATTCACCGATGCGATTTGAAGATCACCCTCAGATACGATTTCGTAATCTTTGTTCTCTGGAATATCAGCGACAGTGAGCGAGTCACCGATGCCGAGTTCAGAAACATCAAGCTCGATACGCTCCGGAATGTTGGCTGGTGTTGCCGAGACCGTTACTTTATAGAGCGTCTGTGCCAAGTAGCCGCCTTCTTTGACGCCTTTCGCGTCGCCGACAAGTGTGACGTCCGCTTCGACTTCTGTCGCTTCGTCCATCTTCACTGCCATAAATTCAACGTGCTTGTATTCGTTCGTGAATGGGTCGACTTCTGTCCCGTGAACGAGTGTGTTCACTTTCTTACCATCGATATTAAGTTCGATCAAAGCGTTGTCGCCGTGTTCACGAAGAATCTTACGAAGTGCCATCTCTTCGAATGCGACCGGTGTGCTTTCAACTTTGTAGCCGTAAACGACACCTAACACTTTTCCTTCTTTACGCAAGTTAGCGCGGACCGAACGTGGTCGTAATTCTCGTTTCGTTACTTTAAGCGTGTCTGCCATAATCTTTTCCCCCTACTGGTTTATCGATCATGTCTACATCTTGAGGGTGAGGCAGTGAAAAAGCCACCTCTCAACCTCGATGCGTTGAGTGACATGTGTATATTGTTCCCATAGCCACCTATCCATAAACGTAACAGGAGGTTAAAAAAAGATTACAGGCGTGTTAATCTGTACCCCTTGTAAAGGACATTAATAAAAAAACTTATGCTGATTCAAGGAGATGATTCCTGTACTGTACGGGAGTCATCTTTT
>NZ_JACSLF010000008.1:0-129418 GCF_018617975.1 Exiguobacterium sp. s21
ATTCACTCCCAATATGATTTAGTCCAGTGTACACAAAAACCCTGAGCAGTAGACTTTTTTTTAGTGTCTACTACTCAGGGTACAGTTTAAGGGGCCGTCTTTCTTTTTGAGCGGTTTTCAATTTTTTTCAAATGAATTTTCAGAAAATATTGATTATTGAAAAATATCATGTTACTCTTAGACAAATCTTAACAAACGGAGGAGCTGGCACTGATGAAAACCCATGCACAACACGGCCTACTGATTATTATTCGACTGAGGGACTGAAAATCGACTCGATGACCGAGACGAATTTTTGGGCCCTTGTTTCGATGGTTTCGGACGAGGCGCTCATGGTTTGACCGACGCGCCTATCCAATCTGGATAGGTTTTTTTATTGGAACGATACACATAGAGGAGATGATGGAAGTGAAACAGTACGCAATGGATCGGATGATCAAAATATCAGCAGGAATGGCAAGCGCCGTCCTTGTCACGCTCGGGGTCGGCCTCTTGATTGAAACGATTGGGAAGATGGCCGGAATCGAGACACTCGTCTTGATCGGCCAAGTCGCGAAATCGTTGCTCGCCCCGGCACTCGGTGCCGGTGTCGCCTACCAGCTCGGCGGCAATACCCTCGTTTTGTTCAGTGCGATGATTGCGGCAACCGTCGGTGGTGCAGCGCTCCAACCGACCGAGAGCGGGCTCGTGCTCGTACCTGGTCAACCGATCAGTGCTTTAATCGCGGCCGCGGCTGCAGTTTGGCTTGGTAAACGTGTCCTCGGCAAGACGAAGTTCGACATGATGGTCGTCCCGGTCACAGCCGTCCTCGGCGGCGGGATCGTCGGGGTCGGGGCAGCAGCCGTCACGACACCGCTCATCAACTCGATTAGTGCGAGCATCACCGCTTCGGTCAATACATCGCCAATCGCGACATCGCTCGTCATCGCGCTCGTCTTCAGTGTCATGCTCATGTCTCCGGCTTCATCGGCCGCACTCGCCATCGCGCTCCAGCTCGACCCGGTCGCCAGCGCCGCCGCGTTGATTGGATGTACGGCCCAGTTCGTCGGCTTCACCCTCATGGCGTATCGCCAAACGGATCCGGGCGGGTTGGTCGCCTCGTTTTTCGTCACACCGAAAGTGCAGTTCCCGAACGTCGTCAAAAACCCTCGCGTCGTCATGCCACCTTTTATCGCGGCGATGATCAGCGCTCCGATCGCGACGCTCGTCTTCTCGCTCGAGGTCCCATATGAGATCGCAGGGCTCGGCCTCAACTCGTTGATCGCCCCGCTCAACATCCTTGCCGCGCAAGGAATGGACGCGTTCCTCATCTTCGTCGGAACGGGTGTCGTCCTCCCGGCCGTCATCACGCTCCTGTTGTATAAAGTGACATGCCTCGTCGGTTGGACGAAGTTCGGCGACTTGGCTCTCGAGGTCCAGTAAACTCAAAAAAGGTGTCCACACGGGGTGGACACCTTTTTTAGGTTAGGCGCGAACTTCTGCGCCGTGGGCCGCTTGAACGGCCGCAAGGATTGCTTCATACGACGCGGTCACTTCTTCATCCTGAAGCGTGCGCGTCGGGTCTTGATATTTGAGCGAGAAGGCGATCGATTTTTCATCGTCTCCTACGTTCTCCCCGACATAGACATCGAACACGGCGAGGTCGATCAAGAGCGGTCCGGCAGCCTGTTTGATCGTTGCTTCGACTTGCCCCGCCGGGATATCCCGCTTCAAGACGAGTGCCAAGTCGCGTGAGATCGATGGGAAACGTGGCACATCTTCGTAGACGAGTTGTGCCGTCTGATGCAACACATCCAAGTCGAGCTCGAATACGTACACTTCTTTCAAACCGTACGCTTCTTTTGACACGCCCGGATGGACTTGTCCGACATAGCCGATGACGCGTCCGTCCACGAGGACGTTCGCAGTCCGGCCCGGATGCATATCCGCAATCGTCGCCGCCTCATACGTCGCGTCGATGCGAAGTGCATGCAACAGCGTATCGACGATGCCTTTGGCGACAAAATAGTCGACCGGGACACGTGTGCCTTGCGAGCGATGGTCGTACCAAAGCCCCGTCAATACACCGGCGACGCGTTCCGTTTCGCGTGGTAACGTCTCGCCTTCTTCCACGTAGACGCGCCCTGTTTCATACAAGCGCACATTCGCTTGTTGGCGTGACGTGTTGTATCGCGCCGCTTCGAGGAGACCTGGGACGAGTGAGGTCCGGAGCACTGAGCGCTCTTCGCTCATCGGCATCGCCAAGTTAACTTTGTCCGAGCCTTCCCCACTGAAGCGTGCGGCGTGTCCGACGCTCGTGAGCGAGTACGTGATCGCTTGCGACAATCCTGTCCCTTGAAGGACACGACGAACTCGGCGACGTAACACGTTCTCTCGTGGGAGGTACCCTTTTGAACGCGACGCCGGGAGTGTCGACGGCAGACTGTCATACCCATAGAGGCGCGCCACTTCTTCCGTGATGTCGGCCGGTAGTTCCAAGTCAGGCCGGCGTGACGGTACGTGGACCGTCAACGTCTCGTCTCCGGTCACGTCGAGACCGAGCCGCTCCAAAATGCGGACGATCGTCGCTTGTTCAAGGTCCATCCCGAGGCGATGGTTGATATAGGCGACCGAGACATCGATCGTCCGGGCCGCTGAAGCTTTGTCCCCAGCGACGACGATGTCGCTGATCGTGCCACCGCTCACTTCGACGATGAGCTCGGCGGCACGGTCGAGGGCCAGTTGCAACCGTTCCGGGTCGACTCCTTTTTCAAAGCGGGCACTCGAATCCGAACGCAATCCGAGCGTACGGCTCGTCTTCCGGACCGATGCCGGTGCGAAGTAGGCCGACTCGAGGATGATACTCGACGTCGTCGCATCGACTTCTGTGTTTGCACCGCCCATGACGCCGGCAATGGCGACAGGACGTTCACCGTCCGTGATGACCATCATCGAGGCATCGAGCGTGCGCGTCACGTCATCGAGCGTGACGATTTCTTCGCCGTCATGCGCTTGACGGACAGCAATCGTCGTCCCGAGTTTTGCCGTATCGAACGCATGTAGCGGCTGGCCGAGCTCGAGCATGACATAGTTCGTCACATCGACGACGTTGTTGATCGGCCGGACACCTTCGGCAATCAAGACGTTCTTCAGCCATTGTGGCGAATCTCCGATTGTGACACCATCGACGCAACGTGTCGCGTAGTACGGGCAGTTGTCTGTCTCGAGACGGACACTGACCGCGTTTGGTGCGTCAGTCGTCACATCTGCCGACGGAAGCGTGTAAGGGCGCTCGAGAATGGCCGCGACTTCATGGATGATTCCGTATAGGCTCAAGCAATCCGAGCGGTTCGGTGTCAACCCGAGCTCGATCACTTCGTCGTCAAGGTCGAGTAAGCTGATGACGTCCGCACCGACCTCGACCGATTCACGGAACGTATGGATGCCGTCCTGTTCATCTTCACGAATCTGCTTCTTCTCAAAACCGAGTTCCTCGAGTGAGCAGATCATGCCTTGTGACTCGACACCACGAAGTTTCGCTTTCTTAATTTTGAGTCCTGGGAGACGAGCTCCGACCGTCGCCACGATGACGTGCTGTCCGGTCGCGACGTTCGGTGCGCCGCAGACGATTTGCACCGGGCTGTCCGCACCGATATCGACCGTCGTCACGTTCAACTTGTCCGCTTCGGGATGCTTCTCGCACGAGAGGACGTGACCGACGACGAGTCCTGACAATCCTTCAGCGCGGCTGATGACGCTCTCGACTTCGATTCCGTTCTTCGTGATCAAGTCTCCGAGTTCTTGCCCGCTCAAGTCTGATACATCAATATATTGATTCAACCATTTTTTCGATAATAACATATGTGTTCCCCCTTAGAATTGCTCGATGAAACGTAGATCGTTTGTATAGAAGTGACGGATATCGTCTACTCCATGTTTTAACATCGCCATCCGTTCGACGCCGATCCCGAATGCGAATCCAGACATCTTCGTGGCGTCATAGCCAGCCATCTCGAGTACGCGTGGATGGACCATGCCGCCTCCGAGAATCTCGATCCAGCCTGTTCCCTTACAGACGTTGCAGCCTTTGCCTCCGCATTTGAAGCAAGAGATATCAACTTCGACTGATGGTTCCGTGAACGGGAAGAAGCTCGGGCGAAGACGAATCTCACGCGTCTCACCGAACAATTGCTTGACGAACACTTCGAGTGTGCCTTTCAAATCAGCCATCGAGATGTGCTCATCGACGACAAGCCCCTCGATTTGCATGAACTGGTGTGAGTGTGTCGCGTCGTCTTCGTCGCGGCGGTACACTTTCCCCGGGCAGATGATTCGAATCGGTTTCCCGTCGGCTTGGAGCATCGTCCGGGCCTGAACTGGTGACGTGTGTGTCCGGAGAAGCGTCTCATCCGTGATATAGAACGAGTCTTGCATATCACGTGCCGGATGGTCTTTCGGCAAGTTGAGCATCTCAAAGTTGTACAGGTCTGTCTCGACTTCCGGGCCTTCGGCGATTGTATAGCCGAGCCCGACGAACAAGTCTTCCATCTCATCGACGATTTGTTGAAGTAAATGGGTATGGCCCGGCAGCGCCGTCCGACCCGGTAGTGTGACGTCGATTGTCTCAGCCGCGAGTTTCGCTTCAAGTTCGACCGCCTTCACTTCCTCGATCCGTGCCTCTAACGTGTCTTGGATCGTCGTCCGGACCGTGTTGACCAACTCTCCGACGACCGGACGTTCTTCAGGAGAAAGTTTCCCCATCCCACGAAGCACCTCGGTCATCGGACCTTTCTTCCCTAAATATTTGATGCGGACATCGTTCAATTCTTTTTGCGACGAAGCCGCCTGAATCTCATGCAATGCCTCTTGCTGTAATTGTTCTAACTGTTCTTTCATCCTTATTTCCTCCTCTACAAAAAAAGTCCCTCCAGTCAATGACTGAAGGGACGAATAATCGCGGTACCACCCTACTTGGCCGAAATCGGCCCACTTGAGAGCATCGATATCGGGATGCTACCCCGGTGTTGTCTCCAACACGACTCGAGAGTGAATTCGGCGCCGACCAAGGCATCGGCTCGCAGTCTCGGCCCATGCTCCCTGTACTCGTTCGGTAGTTCGCGTACTATGCTCTTTCAACGTCTATTCGGTATGTTGTTCGATGTTATAAACCTATCACGATTTTTCAGTGCTGACAAGATTATTGTAATGCGATCCGGTACATGAGGATGCCCGCCGCAACAGCCGCGTTCAATGATTCGGCATCACCGAGAACCGGGATATGAACGCACGTGTCACATAAATCAAGTACGTCGTTATGGACGCCTTGCGCCTCATTGCCGATGACGAGCGCGACTTTGTCCTTGAAGTCGACTTGTTCGTAAGACGTCGCTTTCGCGAGTGCGGTCCCATACACATGGAAGCCTTCGCTCTTCAGTTCTGGCAGCGTCTCGAGCAAATCGACCGAGCGCACGTTCACGTGGAACAACGAACCTTGCGTCGCCCGGACGACCTTGGCGTTGAACGGGTCGACCGTCCCTTTGCCGAGGAGGACCGTGTCAAATCCGGCCGCATCGGCCGTGCGAATCATCGTCCCGAGGTTACCCGGGTCTTGAATCCGGTCGAGGATGAGGACGTGCTTCATCTTCCGTTCGACCGGGGCCATCTTGACGACGGCGAAGACGCCTTGCGTCTTCTCCGTTTCAGATAACAGGTCGGCCACATGGTCCGATAGTTCGAGGACCGGCATCTCATCGAGGCGCCACGATCCTTTCGGGGTATACGATTCCCCCATAATCAGCTGAACGAGTCGTCCGGCACGAATCGCCTCGTCGACCAAATGCTCCCCTTCGACTAAAAATTGCCCGGACTCTTGTCTGCCTTTTTTTGTCATCAATCGCTTTAAGCGTTTGATCGTCTCACTTTTCGTAGACGTGATTTTCGTCATATTATCCCTCTTTCAACCATTGAACCGTTTCTTGGTCGAGTCGTTTCGTGAGCGCTACGACCAAATCGACGGCTGCTTCATAATCTGCTTTGTGAATGATCGAGACATTCGTATGCAAATAACGGACCGGCACCGTGAGCGCGACGGCCGGCATCCCGACTCCAGACAAATGGAACCGACCTGCGTCTGTCCCGCCGCCCGGCGTCAAATCCAATTGGTACTTGATGTCGTTCTCTTTGGCCACGTCGACAATCAAATCGATGAGGCGTGGGTTCGTGACGGTCGTCGCATCAAAGAAGATGACTTGGACCCCTTCCCCGAGTTTCGACAATCCTTCTGCCGGTGTCATTCCTGGCGTATCTCCAGGAATGCCTGTATCGACGGCGATGGCGACGTCTGGTTTGACCAAGTTGGCGGCCGTGACGGCGCCACGCAACCCGACTTCTTCTTGGACCGTCGCTCCAGTGTAGACGACACCTGGTACTTGTTCGTTCTTCAAACGTTTCGCCGCCTCGATCGCGATGGCACAACCGATTCGGTTATCCCATGCTTTCGCCATCAAGAAATCTTCGTTCTTCATGACCGTGAACTCACAATGCGGGACGACCGTATCGCCCGGACGAATGCCCCACTCGGCCACTTGTTCTTTCGACGTTGCACCGATATCAAGGAACATGTCTTTGATCTCAACCGGCTTCTTGCGTGCCTCGACCGGAAGGACGTGAGGTGGTTTGGCACCGATGACGCCTGGGATTTTCTCTCCCGAGCGTGTGACGACGTCCATGCGCTGTGCGAGGAGAACTTGGTTCCACCAGCCGCCGAGTGCTTGGAAGCGGAGGAAACCGCCCTCTTCAACGCGCGTGACCATGAACCCGACTTCGTCCATATGACCGGCAATCATGACACGCGGACCTTCCGCATCGCCCGTCACTCGACCAAACAGACTGCCGAGCCCATCCTGTTCGAATGTTTCGACGTGAGGTTCTAAATACTCACGCATGAGTGAGCGGACTTCACCTTCATTTCCAGGGACACCTGTGGCATCCGTCAAGCGTTTCAACATATGTAATGATTCGTTCATGGGGCATCGCTCCTTCGATTTTTGATTAGTAACCTTGATTTTGTCGCTCATGGTTCTTTTCATTTTTCGCCATATACGCCATCGCCATCAACTCTTCATTGATCCCGAGCGTATAGCCAAGTTCGAGATAAGCCGCCATCAGCGTCTCGTACATCGGTTCCGTTTTCGACAAACCAAAGTTCGTCACTTTGCGGAACACGTCTAAAAAAGCGTCAGTCGCGTCAAGATACGAGCTACCTGCCGGGAACGAATCACGTTCATACCCGAGGGCAAGTCCGAGCGACAATAAGAAATGAATGCCGTCGACATACTCTTCTAAGATCACGTCTTGAGGCGACGGGCCCTTCGTTGACCAAAATTTAAAACTACGGGTCTCATTGGCGAGTTCACCAAGCTCGACGAGCAAAGCAAGCAAACGCTCATCAAATTGGTTCCCGGATAATTGATGTTCTTCTTTGATCCGCTCATCTAATTCACGCTGCCGATCAAACAATGTTGTCCAGTTCACCGGTTGCTCCTCCTATTCTCCATTCAAAGCAGTACTAAAATCATTAAAGACCAGCCGACTGCCAAAATCAATACTTGTATTTGAACACGTTTTGGGGCATGAACCGCCTTTTTACGCGTCAAATGAAGTCCGAACAGAGCACCGATCGCACCGCCTGCGTACGCGTACAAGACGTTAAAATCACCTTCTCCGAGCGTATAACGTTTCGCCTGCAAATAGGTGTAGACGTTCAAGACGATGAGCGCCAATGCGACGATGGCTAAGACTGATTGATCCATGGGACGTCCTCCTTATCTTAAGTTTAAGGAATAAATCAGAAAAAAGAAAGCGCCGAGATAAGGTCTCGGCGCTGTCGATTGAACGATTACGCGTTCAATTTTGATTTAGCTGTATCAGCAAGTGACGCGAATGCTTGTGCATCTGTCACAGCAAGCTCAGCAAGCATCTTACGGTTGATGTCGATCCCTGCGAGCTTGAGTCCGTGCATCATACGGCTGTATGAGAGGCCGTTTGTGCGTGCTGCCGCATTGATACGTGTGATCCAAAGACGACGGAAATCACGTTTCTTTTGACGACGGTCACGGTAAGCGTACATGAGTGACTTCATGACTTGTTGTTTTGCTACTTTAAATAGAATGTGTTTCGAGCCAAAATAACCTTTGGCAAGCTTGATTTGCTTTTTACGACGTTGACGAGTCGTATAACCGCCTTTTACGCGTGGCATATGGTTTCCCTCCTAAATTCTTTCTGTATTACTTCGCGATCATGTTGCGAATGCGTTTGAAGTCTCCAGCTGATACGATAGCACCTTTACGGAGCTTACGTTTCGCTTTAGTCGATTTGTTACCAAACAAGTGACTTGTGTAAGCGTGTGAACGCTTGAGTTTACCTGATGCAGTACGTTTGAAACGTTTAGAAGCACCACGGTGCGATTTCATTTTCGGCATGAGTATTTCCTCCCCACTATGACTCGATGATTAATCTTCTTTCTTCGGAGCCAGCACTAAGAACATGCTGCGTCCTTCCATCTTCGGCTTTTGCTCAACTGTTGCCAAGTCGGCACATTCCGCCGCCAATTTTTCCATAACGCGTCGGCCGATTTCCGAGTGTGTGATGGCGCGTCCGCGGAAACGGATCGACGCTTTCACTTTGTTTCCATTTTCAAGGAATTTGCGAGCGTTACGCAATTTCGTTTGGAAATCGTTTTCCTCGATTGTCGGGCTGAGGCGTACTTCTTTCAATTGGATGACTTTTTGGTTTTTACGCGCTTCTTTCTCCTTTTTCTGGAGTTCGAAACGGTATTTCCCATAGTCCATGATTTTAGCGACCGGTGGGTTAGCTTTATCGGCGACCAAGACGAGATCGAGTTCAGCCTCTTCTGCTAAACGTAATGCTTCATTACGCGATTGCACACCGAGTTGTGCACCGTCCGCTCCAATTAAGCGAACTTCACGGGCACGAATGTTTTCGTTGATAAAGAGCTCTTTGCTAATGGTTAGCACCTCCATCGTGCGATTGCACGAGTTTTAGATTGATAAGACAACATGGCAATAAAAAAAGCGTCGGCAGTTTCCCGCCCACACATCATTTCGGAGTCAGCAGAGACCAAGGCTCGACTGCTTCACGTACATGATGGACCTGACCGAAGCTGTTCGGACGAGGTGAGAAGCGGGCGCTTCTGCTTTGTTGTATTTAATCACTATGTCATCTTAACACCAATAGGATTAAGATGTCAAGAATTCGCGCATGAATAATTGGTAGCTCACACTTTTATGATGATAACAGTCATTTCGTTGTTTCGCAATACCTTTTCCGAGGGAATAAAATAAAAAAGGAGGGATGGGCCGTGTCTTGGAGACAGCAAGTGAAAGGTGACCATGATTATCACGACCAAATCAAACACATCGTACAAGAGACGATGCGCCACCATGACGTGAGTGATGCCAAGCTCGAAGCGGTATTGACAGACCTTTTAGAAGAGATGAACCGAATCACGTTGAAGATTGTGGACGACCACGAGTCTGCTCGCGACTATATCCATAAACGATGGTATTGAAAAAGGGCCGAGGCCCTTTTTTCAATACCATTTGTCATGTACTCAAAGCCCGTTCAATTCGTCAACGACTTGAAGAAGTTGCTGAGCGCTTCGAACAAACGGGCGAAGAAGCCTTGGACTTCCTCGGTCTCGAGAAACGCCTGAACGTCTTGACCGGCCCCTTGTAACCCATTGCTGATTGCACCCCAGTCGAGGTTCGCCTGCTGCATGTTCTCGAACAACGTCGTCAATTGCGTCAACTGCGTATCAGACAGTTGGACGTTGTTTTGATTCAACACTTGGATGACGATATCTCGAATCTCGATGTTCGTCTCCGGTGCCTTATTCGCAATTTCTGCTTTGATCTCGTTCATGAGTCCGGCCACATCTTCTTGCCCGACCGTCTTCCCGATCTCAGACGTGACCGCGAGCTCTTCTTGCGCCAAGTCTTTCCGTTCCTCGCTCAATTGAATGCCCGTCTCCGCGGCCGTCTGATCATAGGCTTTCATGATGCCCGTCAAAGCCGACGTCCCGGTGACGCGAATCGGCGACGTGATATAAATATCGGCATCCGTGACGCCTGCCGTCACGAGAGCATTCGCATACATATCTTCGGTCACCCATGTGACATTCTCCGTTTTGATATCGAGCCCGGTCCCGTCGGTCAGTTTGATGCGGGCTGATGAATACATCCCCCCGCCGCGCTGCGCTTGCGGGACGGCATCCCCTAAGTATTTATCTTCATCGGCTGCGGTCGTGATGATCGGCTCAATCCCCGCCGGTGCCTCAACCCGTTCGAGCACCCAGTCCCGTTGGCTCGCCGATAACGACTCTCCGAGTGTGACAATCGTATCATCGACGATGGCTTCTGCGTTTACTTTTGGAATCATGCTTGTCGCGACGACCGAACCGATCGTCAACGCCACTAATGGTTTCATATAATTCAAAATGAATCACTCCTTTCTTCTACCATACGTGTTTGATGAAGTCTTCCGCATCCGTCTCAAGACCGAAAAAACGACCACCCTTCCAATGAAGGATGGTCGACATATTAACGTGAACGGTTGGCGATCTCTGCTGTAAGTGACGACAAGAATTCATCGAGCGTGGCCGATACTTGTTCTTGTTGTCCATAACGACGGATGTTGACTGCACGCTCATCACGTTCTTTATCTCCGAGGACAAGCGTCATCGGGATTTTCTTCATCTGTGCTTCCCGAATCTTGTAGCCGAGTTTCTCGTCCCGAAGGTCCGTTTCGACGCGGACACCGCGCTTGACGAGCTCTGCTTTCACTTCCGCGACGTATTCGTCGTGGACGTGTGAGACCGGGATCAATTTGACTTGGACCGGGGCGAGCCATGTCGGGAACGCGCCTTTATATTCTTCAATCAAGTATGCGACGAAACGCTCCATCGTCGAGACGACCCCACGGTGAAGGACGATTGGGCGATGGTCTTTGCCGTCTGGTCCTGTGTACGTCAAGTCGAACCGCTCAGGGAGCAAGAAGTCGAGTTGGACCGTCGACAACGTCTCTTCTTTGCCGAGCGCCGTCCGGACTTGGACGTCGAGTTTCGGTCCGTAAAATGCCGCTTCACCTTCCGCTTCGAAATACGGGAGACCGAGCTCATCCATCGTCTCTTTCAACTGGCGTTGGGCTGTTTCCCAAATTGCGTCGTTGTCGAAGTATTTCTCTTTGTCGGCCGGGTCACGGTACGACAAGCGGAAACGATAGTCTTTGATGCCGAAGTCAGCGTACACTTCTTGAATCAAGTGGACGATATCTTTGAACTCTTGCTTCATCTGTTCCGGTGTGACGAACGTGTGCCCGTCGTTCAACACCATGTAACGGACGCGTTGGAGGCCTGTGAGCGCACCTGACATCTCGTAACGGTGCATACCGCCGAGCTCGGCGATGCGAAGCGGGAGTTCGCGATATGAGCGCGGCTCATGTTTATAAATCGTCATGTGGTGCGGACAGTTCATCGGACGAAGGACGAGTTCCTCGTTGTCCATCTCCATTTTCGGGAACATGTCGTCTTGATAGTGATCCCAGTGACCAGACGTCTTATACAAGTCGACCGAACCGAGGACCGGTGTGTAGACGTGCTGATACCCGAGCTCGAGCTCTTTGTCGACGATATAACGTTCGACCGTCCGACGGATCGAGGCACCTTTCGGGAGCCACATCGGCAAACCTTGGCCGACTTCTTGCGACACGAAGAAGAGATCGAGTTCTTTCCCGAGCTTGCGGTGATCGCGCTCTTTCGCTTCTTCCAATAGACGCAAGTGTTCCGCGAGTTGTTCTTTCGTCGCGAACGCCGTTCCGTAAATGCGTTGGAGCATCTTATTGTCCGAGTCGCCGCGCCAGTATGCCCCGGCCACGCTCATCAACTTGAACACTTTCAACTTCGATGTCGACGGAACGTGCGGCCCACGGCATAAGTCGAAAAATTCGCCTTGATGGTAAATCGTGAGCGTCTCGCTCGACGGGATATCTTCAATCAATTCGATTTTGAGCGGGTCTCCGAGCGCCTTGTAGCGTTCGAGCGCCTCGTCGCGCGACACGACTTCACGTGTGATGTCCAAGTTCTCGTCGACGATCCGCTTCATCATTTTCTCGATTTCAGGGAGATCTTCTTCGTTGATGCGGCGATCCATCTCGATATCATAATAAAAACCGTTCTCGATCGTCGGTCCGATCCCGAGGTAGATGCTGCCTTCTTCCCCGTATAACCGTTTGATGGCTTGGGCCATCAAGTGGGCTGACGAGTGGCGCATCAAATCGATGCCCTCTTCCGAATCCGGCATGACGAGCTCGATTTTACCGTCCTGTTCAATCGGACGACGATAATCGATCATCTCACCATCGATTTTGGCGGCGATTGCTTTTTTTCGGAGTCCTGGACTAATCGAACCTGCTACTTCTTCTGCTGTGATGCCGGCCTCAAACTCTTTGACGGCCCCATCTGGAAATGTCAATTGAATCATGTGTCAACTTCCCCTCTCTACATTTAAAAATAAATAAAAAAAGCCCATCCCTATGAAAGGGACGAGCTTTGATTCTCGTGGTACCACCCTCGTTCCCAAGCGTAACGCTTGGCTCGAACACACGATAACGAGTGTGAATCGCCGCACGATTGGCCCGTACGGTGCTCTGAGGGAGTAAGGCGATCGGCGTGTTTAGGAAGCTCTCACCAGTCTTCCCTCGCTTTGAAACCCGTGACGACGTCTCATGTCCTCTTCGATGCATCGGTTATATGATTATTAGTATAGTCAACTCGTTCAAGAAATACAATCCCTTTACCGACGTCGGTTCTCACCTTTTAATTCGATTTGTGTCGTCGTCGTCGAGATGCGCTGCATGAGCCGCTGGGCTTTCATTTTGTTCTGAGGCGAACCGTCGATCGAGAAGTGCGTCTCGAGCTCTTCTCCGCTAAAGTTCGAGCTGTAAAGCGTCGGCAAGCGATGCATCATGCGATATTGTAAGATGATTCCGAACAGTTCGTCCCGTACCCATGGACTGATCGCCTCGGCCCCAATGTCATCAATCAACAAGACGGGCACGTGTTGGAACGACGTCAGAAACGAATCGAACGAGTCGGTCCGGATCTTCCGTTTCGCTTCCGAGACAAATCCCGGGGCGTGGACGAGAATCGTCTCGATGTCCGCCACTTTCAGTTCGTTGGCGATCGCCGCAAGTAAATACGTCTTCCCGACCCCGAAGCTGCCGTGAAGGTATAAGCCGTTCACTTTTTGCTTCGTCTTCATGCCTGAGACGAACCGCATCGATTCACGGAGTGCGATTTTACGGGCGTCATCCGACCAGTCGAACGATTCAAAGCTCGCCTCTCGCACTTCTTCCGGCAAGAATAAGCTCTTAAACTTCCGGTCCATCTCTTTTTGGCGCCGTGATTGACGATGCTTGACCGTCTCTTCATAACGGATCGCGATTTGACCGAGGTCGACATAGAGTACCGGCTGATGGCCCGGGATGACGGCTTGCTCCTCGACGAGCTTCTTGCCGTCCATCTGTTCTGCATATTCACTGAGCTTCGTAAAGCCGACCTCGACCGCCGTCTCGTCTAACTCCGGATGCGCCTTTAAAAAGGCGACGACTTCTGGATGTTCAAGGGTGCGCCGGCGAATCGATTCGTACGCTTCCCGCACTTCTTTCCGGTTCATCATTTGGGCGAGCGTTTGATTGATGCGTTCCATGTCCCTCATCCTTTCTCTTTCAATTCATTCAACAGCTTGACGAGTTCCGCGTCGTCTGGAACCGATGCCTCGAGCTCTTGTTTTCGTTTTTGATCGTACGTCCGTTGCTCTTTCGCCTCGTCCTCGAGCCATTTTGGCATCTCGGTCTTGTCTTTGCGTCTCGAGCCGACGGTCGTCCGCTGTTGCACGTTCTCCCGCTTCTGCTGTTTCTTCTCGATGAGCGCGTCTTGTGTCGCTTCTTGTTCCAACGCGTCTTTGGCGTTCAAATAGCCTGCCGTCTTCCAACTCGTCGCGATCCGCATGACGTAGTTCTCACTGAGCCGGGTCTGCTTCTTCACTTCGATACAGTAATAGAACAATGCGTTAATGACACTTGGCGCGAGTCCGAGCGTATCGACGAGGTCGATGATGAGTTGCTCGTCGCTCTTCGACAGTTGTAGCGTCTTCCGTAACGTCGACACGTACTGATGCGGATGCGCTTCTTCCATGACTGTCACGTCATGCAAATCACCGATTTCTGCCTTCTCCGACTCATCCGACTTCACTTTCCGATGGCGCGTCTGTTTTTTCTTCAACTGCAACACCATCTGACGGCAGCCGTCGCGTTTCTCTTGCTCGCTGAGCGGTAGATACGCCTCGTGGACGAAGTACTCCTTCAACATCTCGGCCATCGTCTCTTCATCGATTTGGGAGACGTAGGCAAGCTTCGTGATCGTCTCATCGAGTTTCTTCGTGAAGAAGCCGACGGGAAAGTTCGTCAACTTTTTGACGATTTCCATATCGAACGTATAGTTGATCTCGATTTTGGCGCGGTCAGGTTTCTCGTAGTTCTTTTGTGTGAACGCCATATGATTGACCCCTTTGACGTCGAACACTTCATTAAAGTCTTTCGTCACTTCAATGATTCCGGCCGGCAACGGATCAATCGTGAATCGACCTTGTAACTGTTTGAAGCGGACTTCTCCGACTTTATAGAAGAGAAAACTTGACAATAGTCCGTCGTTCAAGAACGTATGGGGTGCGAGCGGGACCCGCAGTTGATACACGTACTGGGTCAAGCGCTCGTCTTTCGTCTTATACGTCCGGACGAGACCGATCGCTTCGAGCCGGAACAGACAGTCCGTCAGCTCGTTGATCGAGTAATCGAGCATCTCACAAAGCGCGCTGTGTGACATATAGTTCGATTTCATTTTCCCGGGCTTCAGCTCGCTCCAAAGCGTCTGATACATCGCGAGCGCCTTCACTCCGATGACCGGCTGATATAAATGGTACAACGACTGATATGACTCACGATCGATGAGTCCGGTGCTCATGATCAACAGTTCATCAGTCCCGTACAGAATTCGTTCTTTTTCCATGATAGGTCTCCCTTGAAAAAAGGCGACCAGTAGGCCGCCCGTTTAGTTGGTCGAATTTTCTTGCTTCATTAAATCTTCTAGTTCTTTAAAGAACACAGAGATATCTTTGAACTGGCGATAGACGGACGCGAAGCGGACGTATGCCACTTCGTCGACCCGCGCGAGCTCGTTCATGACGAGCTCCCCAACCTGTTCACTCGGAATCTCGGACTGGCCGAGGGCGCGTAACTGTTGTTCGACTTTCGTGACCACACCTTCAAGTTGCTCCAGCGTGACCGGACGTTTCTCGCACGCCCGAATAATCCCGCGAAGCACTTTCTCACGGCTGAACTCTTCCCGATTCCCGTCTTTTTTGACGATGATGAGCGGTGTCTGTTCGACCGTTTCAAACGTGGTGAAGCGATAGCCGCACTCCTCGCATTCGCGACGGCGACGAATCGAATAGAAATCTTGTACTGGCCGGGAGTCGAGCACTCTCGTTCCATTATGATCGCATTTAGGACAACGCATGCTCAGCCCTCCTTATCGTTCGACAGATTGATTCCCGATGGCGCGGAGCGGGAACTTCACGGATAGCGCCTCATAATATGTGGTGACGATTTGACCGAGGTCTGGTCCGAGCATCTGGTCACGGTTCAATGTAAAATCGACGGCCGTGCGTCCGCCGTCCACTTGGACGATGGTCGCCAATGCGTCCCATCCGTCTCCATGAAACGCCACTTCGCCCCGGTCTGCATCGACCCGGCGAACCGTTTGACCTTCTGCTTGAATCCGTTCGCGGAGCCATGTGAGCACGGCGCTTGGCGATGCCGCCACGTAACGCGTCCGTAACGCCTCATTTTTATGCGAATCGTCCGTTTGGACATGTGTTTGAAACTTATCAAATAATCCCATTATCCACCTCGACACCTTATTTATATAGGTTAAGCATATCAAAATTAAGCGGTTAACAAAACAATTAAAAGGGCTGACCGAAAATCGGCCAGCCTCATAAGGTCAATCTGATTATTTGCTGATTGCCACTTGCGCTTCAGGAACACGAATCGGTCCCATCCCACGGTCAAGTTTCACATCTTCACGAACTTTTGCTTCCAAGCCTTCTGCAATGTATTGCGAGGCTGTAGCTGGATCGATTCGATCCCCACATGTGAACACATCGACTGATGCGTAGCCATGCTCTGGGAAACTGTGAATCGTTAAGTGTGATTCTGAAATGATAACGACTCCACTTACACCGTGCGGCGCAAATTTGTGGAAAGCGACTTCGCGGACTTCAGCGCCCGAACGAAGTGCTGCATCGACGAACAAGCGCTCGATGTAGTCGATATCGTTTAATTTGTCGGGATTGCACTCCCAAAGTTCTGTAATAATGTGACGTCCCATAGTATCCATATTAGTGGATCCCCCTTTACATCAATGGTCTCAAAGTAGTTGATGATCACTCACTTTGTGCCTGAATCGCCCACAACCACGGGGGCAAGTTAGTCCTAAGAGGTCCTAACCCTTTAAGTTGCGTTTGTCAGACCAATTGAAGTTCACGAGTTAGAGTGTATCTTGTTTAGGACGTCGTTACAAGACATTTGTTTCAATTCTTTAAAAATATTTTTAGATAAATATATTTTTTCAGACGTGGGTTTCTTGTTGTCCGATTTGCAGGTAGCTCGCGACCATGTCCAACAAGTCGACGACGCGGCACGAATAGCCCCATTCGTTGTCGTACCAAGCGAGCACTTTGACATGGTTGCCCCCGAGCACCATCGTCGAATCGGCATCGATGATTGACGAACGCTCATCTCCATTGAAGTCGATCGAGACGAGCGGTTCGTTCGAGACGCCGAGAACGCCCGTCATTTCCCCGTGTGCAGCACGCTCGAACGCCTGATTCACTTCATCGACCGTCACATCTAGACGCAACTCGACGACGAGATCGACGAGCGAGACGTTCGGCGTCGGCACTCGTAGCGCCATCCCGTTCAATTTGCCCTGAAGTTCCGGCAAGACGAGCCCGATGGCTTTCGCAGCACCAGTCGAAGTCGGTATAATGGAACTGCCACAAGCACGGGCACGACGCAAATCTTTATGCGGATTGTCGATATTGTTTTGATCGTTCGTATAGGCATGCACCGTCGTCACGAGCCCCGTTTCAATCCCGAACGTCGAATCCAATACTTTGACGACCGGGCCGAGACAGTTCGTCGTACACGAGGCGTTCGAAATGACGTGATCGTGCTCCGGTAAATAATCCCGATCGTTCACCCCCATGACAATCGTCCGCAACTCGCCTTTTCCCGGTGCCGTCAAAATGACTTTTTTCGCACCGGCCGTCAAATGTTTTTTCGCCCCGACATCAGAATTGAATTTCCCCGTCGCCTCGATGACGATCTCGACACCGAGTTCAGCCCACGGCAACCGCTCCGGGTCTCGCTCGGATACGATCATGATGCGTTTACCATCGACTTCGAGTGCATCCCCATGCGCTCGGACCGTCAGTGTGAACGGTCCGTGGACCGTGTCGTGTTTGATCAAGTGCGCGAGCGTTTCCGCCGGATAACTCGCATTGATGGCGACCACGTCGTGACGCCCTTCGAGCATCAACTTCCGAAATACCATTCTGCCGATTCGACCAAATCCATTGATTGCAACTTTCGTCCCCATTCTGAATCCCCCTTTTTTCTGCGTTACGACACCATTATAACGGAAAAATGGAAGCGTTTTCACTATGAATCGTCACATTTTTTTCACTTTTTTTACAGTTTCAGATTTGAAAAAGAGGGAAATTTGGTGTAGAGCTTGGAAAGGAGCTAAGACCATATGTTTGATTGGACAGACCTAGATAAATTTGTCATCTCATTTTTCATCATCTTACCGATTGTGACGATTATCCATCAATTCGGTCATTTCTTCTTCGCGAAATTATTTGGGGGTTCGCTCGACATGGAGATTGGGACCGGGAAAAAATTGTTTAAAATCGGACGCCTTCAATTTAACCGCGTTTATTTTTATGACGCCTGGTGCCAATTCAGTGACTTGAAGTACAGCAATCGCCTGACGCGGAGTCTCGTCTACGCGGGCGGTTCAATTTTTAACTTATCGAGCATCTTGCTCGTGAACGCCTTCATCTTGATGCGAGAGATCGAGCCGACAATTTACACGTATCAGTTTGCATACTTCTCGTTCTATTATGTCTTCTTCTCACTCTATCCGATTTACTATTCGAACGGCCATCCGAGCGACGGACGCGCCATCTTCGACACGTGGAAAAAAGGGAAGCCTGACTCAGACCCACTCAACTGAACAAAAAAAAGAAGGCGTCGTCAGTCGCCTTCTTTTTTCATGTCTTCAAATTGTTCGACGAGGCGGATCACTTGGGCCGACAAGTCGCCTAACGCACCGTTGTTGTTGATTAAAAAATCAGCCTGTTGTTTCTTCTCCTCGATTGGCATTTGCGCATGAATCCGAGCGAGCGCTTCTTCTTTCGTCAACCCGTTGCGCTCCATGAGACGCATCAGCTGAATCTCTTCACGGCAATAGACGACGACCGTATAATCGACGAGGTCCCGCATCGTTCCCTCGAACAAGAGCGGGATATCGAATATGACGACCGTCTCCCCTGCAGCCTCGTATCCGTGCATCTCCTCGAGCATCTCTTCTCGGATGGCCGGATGCATGAGCTGATTCAGTAACTGACGTTTTGTGTCATCATGAAAGATTTCTCGTCCGAGCGCCTGCCGGTTCAACTCGTCGCCCGTGAAACATTGCGGGAACGCCTCGCGGACGCCCGCGAACGCTTTGCCGCCAGGCTCGATGACGATCCGTGCCATCTTGTCGGCGTCGATGATCGGGATGCCCTGCTTTCGAAACAGTCTGGATACGGTCGACTTCCCTGTCGCAATCCCACCTGTCAAACCAATTTTCAACATCATGTCCACCTCTTACTGTTGGCAGTGCGGACAGTAATGTGTGCCCCGTCCGCCTAATTTCATCTTTTCAATCGGTCGGCCGCATCGCTTACACGGCTCCCCGGTCTGTCCATATACGTACAGTGTCTCTTGATACGTCCCGCTCGCCCCATCCGGATTCGTATAGCTCCGAATCGTGCTTCCGCCTCGTTCAATCGCTTCCGTCAATACGGCCACAGCCTCTTGATGCACCCGACGGACCTCGTCAAGCGAGAGTGTCGCTGCCGGACGGGTCGGATGGACACCGGACCGATATAACGTCTCATCGACATAAATATTGCCGAGCCCGACGAAAATCGATTGATCGAGCAGCGCCGTCTTGATTGCACGAACGTTCATCCGCTTCAGACGGCTGTGAAGCGTCTCCGCTGTCACTTCAGGATCGAACGGTTCGAGGGCGAGCAGCGACAATGGCGGTGTCACAAACAACTCTTCATTCGTCTTCAACTCCATCGTCCCGAACTTCCTGACATCGTTATAATGAAGCGTAGTCCCGTCCGTGAAGGTGAAGACGACATGCGTATGCTTGACCGGACTGACCATTTCGTCATGCGGGAAGAATTTTCCTTCCATTCGCAGATGCGAAACGAGATAGCCGTTCGTCAATTTGAACAAAATGAACTTACCGCGTCGCTCCACGTCTTGAATCGTCTCGTCGAGCAACTGTTGTTTCCAAATCTCCGGTTCGTGACCTCGAATGATTTTTGCGTCGAGCACCTCGACATTTGCAATTGTTTTTCCCGAGACGAATGGCCGCAATCGGCGACAGACCGTCTCCACTTCTGGTAATTCTGGCATATCAAGTTCCTTTCTCGTCTTTATTTCGTATCAAACCATGTCTCACCGAACGAACCGTCCGCGCGAAGCGGCACGTCCAAGGTGACCGTGTGTTCCATCGCTTGTTTGACGATCGTCTCGAGCGAGTCCATTTCTTCTTTAGGTCCTTCAAAGATAAGTTCGTCGTGGACTTGAAGCAATAACTTCGACTGAAGTCCTGACTCACGGAGTGCCACGTCGACATCAATCATCGCTTTTTTGATAATATCGGCGGCCGTCCCTTGAATCGGCGTGTTGATCGCTGTGCGTTCCGCAAAACCGCGCAAGTTGAAGTTTCGAGAATGGATGTCCGGGATATTGCGGCGACGCTTCAGCATCGTTTCAACATAGCCGTGTTCCCGCGCTCGTTCGATCGCGGCATCCATGAACCGTTTCACACCCGGGAACTGCTCGAAATACGTATCGATGAACGTCTGTGCTTCTTTTCGGCTAATGCCGAGGTTTTGCGACAGCCCATAGTCGCTAATGCCGTAAATGATGCCGAAGTTGACGGCTTTGGCTTGGCGACGCATGAGCGATGTCACTTCTTCTTTCGCGACTCGGAACACGTTGGCAGCCGTCGACGTATGGATATCCTCATCATGGAGGAACGCCTCGAGCATCTTCTCATCTTGCGACATGTGGGCCATGATCCGAAGCTCGATTTGCGAATAGTCGACCGCATACAGCATCCAGTCGGCCTCACTCGCGGTGAACGCCTTGCGAATGCGCCGCCCTTCTTCCAAGCGGATCGGGATGTTCTGTAAGTTCGGGTTGACCGAGGACAACCGTCCGGTCTGCGTCAACGTCTGCGTATAGCGGGTATGGATCTTCCCGTCGTCTTTGATGACTTTTTGCAAGCCTTCGACATATGTCGATTGCAACTTGCCGAGCTCACGGTAATGCATAATATGTTCGACGATCGGATGCAGCGGCGCGAGTTTCTCGAGCACGTCCGCTGCCGTCGAGTAACCGGTCTTCGTCTTTTTGACCGGTGGCAACGCCAACTTCTCGAATAGAATGACGCCGAGCTGTTTCGGCGAGTTGATATTGAACGTCTCACCGGCGAGACTATGAATCTCCGCCTCGAGTTGAAGCAACCGTTCCCGCAAATCGTCTTCCATCACTTTCAGCGTCGCCACGTCGACGTGAATCCCGGCCCACTCCATCTCTGCAAGCACCGAGGCGAGCGGACGTTCCAAATCTTCATAGAGCGACGTCTGTTCGTTTTGGTCGAGTTCTTTGCCGACGTTTACGAACAGCGTCAAGATCGCCATCGCCTTCTCGCCGAGATGTTGCTCGAGCACGTCCTGTTCCGGGACGTGCAGCTTCGCACCCTTGCCATAAACCGCCTCGTCTTCCGGTAACGTGTAATCGAAATGAGCGGCAATCGAATCGAGTGTCGTCCCGCCCGACAGGTTCAGCAAATATCCGGCGACGAGCAAATCGTCATAGCCTCGGAGCGTCACACCATGTCGCTTCAATTGGACGATCGTCTGTTTCGCATCGAGACAAATCGTGGCTCGGTTCTCGTCGGCCAACCAGTCTCGTACTGCCGGGACGTCTAAAAGCGACACATCGCCGACCGTCACGCCGGCTTTCGAGGCGATGGCCACACCGATGACCGGTTCTTCGAAATAGTCGTCACGGAGTTGCTCGAGGATGAGGACCGCTTCTGTCAAATCTTGCTTGTCGATCGCGATATGATTCACCTCACGCGCTTCGACCGCTTCCTCGCTCGACGCTTCAAGGTTCAGTTTGCTCAGAAGCGATTTGAACTGAAGGCTCATGAACAACGACTTCACTTTTCCAGCGTCATACGGATGGAACGTAAGGTCGTCCGTGCTTATATCGATTGGGACGTCCGTATAGATCGTCGCCAATTGTTTCGACATGAGTGCTTCCCGCTCGTTCGCCTCGACTTTCTCTTTTTGTTTCCCTTTTAATTCATGCGTATGTTCATATAGTCCTTCGACAGATCCGTAAGCCGTGAGCAGTTTAAGCGCCGTCTTCTCACCAACCCCCGGGATTCCGGGGATATTATCGGACTTATCCCCCATTAAGCCTTTCAAATCGATCATTTGGAGCGGGGTGAGACCGTCATAGCGCTCTTTGAACGCCTTCGCGTCCATCGTCTCCACATCGGTGATCCCACGCTTCGTCAAATAGACGGTGACGCGATCGTCAATCAGTTGCAGTAAATCTTTATCCCCAGTGACGACCGTCACTTGATCGAACGCCTCATTTTTTGAGAGCGTCCCGATAATATCGTCGGCCTCGTACTGGTCGAGTTCGAGCACTTTGATCCCGAACGCCTCACAAATCTCGCGGACAATCGGGAATTGCTCCCGGAGTTCCCCTGGGGTCTTCTGCCGTCCCCCCTTATAGTCAGCATACGTGTCGTGCCGGAACGTCTTCTTCGACGCATCAAATGCGACCGCGAAATGCGTCGGTTGCTCGTCTTCCATCAATTTTAACAACATCATGGTGAACCCGTACACGGCGTTCGTATTTCGACCGCTCGCATCCGTCATCGGAGGCAGCGCGAAAAACGCACGATATGTGAGTGAGTTTCCATCAAGAAGTAGTAGTTTATTCATTGGTCAACCTCCATTCTATCTGATTCCATCATATCATACGGGCACATGCGTTCGAAAAAAAAGACCCTTTTCTAGTAGCTAGAAAAAGGGTCAATCTTCCTGACCGAGTGGAGATGAGCACCGGCCGGGACACGAGATGATGAAGAGGTCTCATCTATAGAGTAGCATCGCTTTGTAAAGCCGGTATGAACCCGACATGAATTCCATGTTAAGCGATTGGGAATTTGATTGTGAACATTGTCCCAGCACCTTCGACACTATCCACGTGAATCGTCGCGTGATGAAGGTCGATGATATGTTTGACGATGGCAAGACCGAGACCTGTCCCGCCGGAGTTCCGGCTCCGCGCTTTATCGACCCGGTAGAATCGTTCAAAGATTCGGCTCACTTCTTTCGGCGCGATGCCAATCCCGTTGTCTTTGACAATCAAATATGATCCGTCCGTTCTCTTTTCGACCGCGATTTCGACACGGCTGTCTTCCGGCGAGTAGTTGATGGCGTTGGCGACAAGGTTCAAGATGACTTGCTTGATTCGGTTCATGTCCGCCTGCAAGATGACTTCCCCGTCGTGGCGCGACTCCAAATGAATCGATTTCTGCTCCGCTTTCTGGCTCAACACGAGACACACTTCCTCAACGAGATGATTGAGCTGGACCGGGGTGAAGTCCAAATGGAAATCTTCACGTTCAAGCCGTGACAGCTCGAGTAAGTCCTCAACGAGCATTTGCATGCGCGTCGCTTCTTTTTGAATGATATCCAAAAATTGATCGCGCAACTCGGGCACTTCTTTTGCCCCGTCAAGGAGTGTCTCACTGAAACCTCGGATCGATGTGAGCGGCGTCTTCAACTCATGGCTGACGTTCGCGACGAAATCTTTCCGCATCTTCTCGAGTCTTTTCAATTCCGAAATATCGTTAAACAGGAGCGTCGTCCCGCGCAACATGCCTGTATCACTGAAGATCGGTGCGGCCGACACCATATACGTCTTTTGGTTGAATCCAGTTCGAATCGACAATTGACGACGGTGGGGTTCTTCGGTCAAATAGACGTCCTCGATCAACGTCTCGACGTCCGGACTCGGTAAAATGCCGTGATAAAATTGACCAATCATCAAGTCGTCGTATTGGAACATGTCACGATACGAGCGGTTGACGAGCGTCACGATGCCACGTTCGTCGACCAAAAGCAACCCTGCCCCCATGTATTCGATGAGTGACTCGAGCCTTGCCCGTTGCACGGATTCACCAAGTGAGATCGTCTCCAAGTTACGGGCGAGAACGTTGATCGACCCGGCCAGACTGCCCGTTTCTTCATCATTGCGCAATTCGTACACACGGGCCCGATAGTTTCCGTCGGCAAGTTCACGTAATACAATCGTCGCCTCATCGATTGGTCGGATAAACTGATTCGTCAAATTATGCAACACGAACAAAATCAAGAAGAATGAGAAAATCAAGGCCAAGGCAATCGTCAGCCAAATCCGGTCATATACCCCTTCTAGATCGGAGACGTAGCGGATGAAACTGAGATACACCGTATCACCCGAGGAGAGTTCGATCGGTTTTGTGAACTGAATCAAATCATCGCGCGTCTCGTTCCCAAACGTCCCGTCGTCTGGGATTGAAGCAGCGTCCATCCGAAAATCGAACGAACCGACCCGAAACGGTGTCCCGGCAATCACTTCCATCCGGCGATTGAGGAGCAGAATGTCGAAACTGCTCTCGTCATCGATTTGCCGGACATAGTCTTGAATCGCCTCGAGGTCGCCCCCTTCTAAATATAAGGCGGCGAGCTCCGTGTCCTCTTTCAAACGATCGCGTTCGGAGTCCAAATAGAAGTCTTTGAACAATTGACCAAGCACGATCCCGAGGGTCAACAAGACGCCCGTCACGAGCAGGATGAGCGTCGTCAAAAAACGCGAGCGGTACGTCTTCATTCGGGCATCGGCTCTTCCATCTTATAGCCGAGACCGCGAATCGTTTTGATATATGTCGGTTTTTTCGTCACCGGTTCAATCTTTTCCCGAAGGTGGCTAATATGGACATCGACGATGCGCGTATCGCCGACGAAATCGTAATTCCAAATAGCCGATAAGAGTTGATCACGCGTCAAGACACGGCCTTTGTTTTTAGCAAGATAGGCCAACAGTTCGAACTCTTTTGGGGTCAACTCAAGCCGCTCCCCGTTTTTGAACACTTCATAGTTCGAAGCGATAATTTTCACGTCACCGATTTCAATGACGTCCGCGTCCACCGCCGGCACCTCTTGTGGAGCCGAACGCCGTAAGATCGCTTTGACCCGGGCCACAACTTCACGCGGACTGAACGGTTTCGTCAAATAATCATCTGCCCCTAGTTCGAGTCCGAGCACTTTATCGAACTCATCGTCTTTTGCCGTCAACATCAGGATCGGCGTGTTCACTTTCTGTTGGCGGAGTCGCTTACAAACTTCGAGACCATCCATCTCGGGCAACATCAAATCGAGGACGATCAATACCGCATCCTGCTTCTCGGCGAGTTCGAGACCGGTCTTCCCATCATGGGCCGTCTCAACCTCAAAACCGGCTTGCTCCAAATTGAATTTCAATAACGTCGCAATCGACACCTCGTCATCGACAACAATCACTTTTTCGGCCACGCTTAGTTCCTCCTCTAATCTATCTGTTCTGTCACGTACACTACCTATTTTACAAATCAATGCCACGTCCGACCAACATCAAAGCAAATCTTTACAAAAACAAAACAAATCCACGTTCTTCTTTCAGTGTAGCACGCGACCCTCAAAAACCAAGCGTACAAAAAACCTCGCCTGCTCAGCAGACGAGGTGACGAATCAGTTAAGGACGTTCAAGACGGAGCGGACCGATTCAGCCGAGCGCTCAAGCGCGGCCGTCTCCTCTTCCGTCAATTCAAGTTCGAGCACACGTTCAATCCCGTTCGCGCCAAGTATCGTCGGGACACCGAGATACAAGTCGTGGAAGCCGTACTCACCGTCGAGATACGCGATGGCCGGTAAAATACGTCGTTGATCTTTCAAGATCGCTTCAACCATCTCGACGATGGCCGCTGCCGGCGCATAGTAGGCCGATCCGTTCCCGAGTAGCTGGACGATTTCGCCGCCACCTTTACGGGTCCGATTGACGATCGCATCGATTCGGTCGCTCGGCAATAGCTTCTCGAGTGGGATGCCTCCCGCGTACGAGTAACGAATGAGCGGGACCATGTCATCCCCGTGCCCGCCGAGCACGAATCCAGAGACGTCCTTCACGGAGATATTCAACTCCGCAGCGACGAACGTCCGGAACCGGGCCGTATCAAGCACGCCGGATTGACCAATGACCCGCTCTTTCGGGAAGCCTGACTCTTTGAAGGCGGTATATGTCATCGCATCGACCGGGTTCGTCAAGACGATTAAAATCGCATCGGGTGAATAGCGGGCCACTTCTTTCGTGACGGCCCGCATCACTTTGGCGTTCGTCGAGACGAGGTCGTCCCGGCTCATGCCAGGTTTCCGGGCAATCCCGGCCGTGATAACGACGATATCCGAATCAGCCGTGTCGGCGTAATCCGACGTCCCCGTGATCCACGAGTCAAACCCTTGAATCGGCGCCGTCTCTTGCATATCGAGCGCTTTCCCTTTCGTCGGGCTCTCGTTTTCTTTGATATCGAGCAGGACGACGTTACCGAGCTCTTTTTGAGCCAGATACAGTGCAGTCGTGGCTCCCGTGAATCCGCTACCGATCACCGAAATTTTATTGCGACGAATCATTGTGCTCTCCCCCTTGGTTTAACTGATGAATTACATGTTTTTGATTAGTTCATCTGCAAACTCTGAACACTTCACTTCTGTCGCGCCGTCCATAAGGCGGGCGAAATCGTATGTGACGACTTTCGAGGCAATCGTCTTCTCCATCGAGTTGATGATGAGGTCAGCCGCTTCGTTCCAGTTCATATGACGAAGCATCATCTCACCTGACAAGATGACTGATGACGGGTTGACCTTGTCAAGACCTGCATATTTTGGTGCCGTACCGTGTGTCGCTTCAAAGATCGCATGGCCCGTCACGTAGTTGATGTTCGCTCCTGGCGCGATCCCGATTCCGCCGACTTGGGCAGCGAGTGCATCCGAGATGTAGTCCCCGTTCAAGTTCATTGTTGCCACGACATCGAATTCACGTGGACGTGTCAAAATCTGTTGCAAGAAGATATCGGCGATCGAATCTTTTACGATGATTTTGCCTTCCGCTTCTGCTTTCGATTGAGCTTCGTTTGCAGCCGCTTCGCCTGACTCTTCTTTGATGCGGTCGTACTGTGCCCATGTGAAGACTTTGTCGCCGTATTCTTCTTCTGCGAGCTCATAACCCCAGTTTTTGAAGGCGCCTTCTGTGAACTTCATGATGTTCCCTTTATGGACGAGCGTGAGCGATTTACGGTTGTTCGCGATCGCGTACTCGAGAGCCGCGCGAACAAGGCGTTTTGTTCCTTCAGACGAGATCGGTTTGATGCCGATTCCAGACGTTTCTGGGAAACGGATTTTGTTGACGTTCATCTCTTCTTTTAAGAATGAGATCAATTTTTTCACTTCGTCGCTGCCTGACGCGTACTCAATCCCAGCGTAGATATCTTCTGTGTTCTCACGGAAAATGACCATGTCTGTATCTTCTGGGCGCTTGACCGGTGATGGGACGCCTGTGAAGTAACGGACCGGACGCAAGCACGTGTACAAGTCAAGTTCTTGACGGAGTGCTACGTTGAGTGAACGGATTCCGCCGCCGACCGGTGTCGTCAATGGACCTTTGATGGCAATCAAATATTCACGGATTTGATCGAGTGTCTCGTTTGGAAGCCATTCGCCTTTTTGGTTGAAGGCCTTCTCCCCAGCGTACACTTCCATCCATTCGATTTTCTTCTCGCCGCCGTATGCTTTTTCGACAGCCGCATCAAAGACGCGCACCGATGCGTTCCAGATGTCTGGTCCTGTGCCGTCACCGATGATAAATGGAATCGTCGGTACGTTCGGTACGTTTAATACACCGTTTTCAACTGTGATTTTTTCGTTTTGTGTCAACATAATGAATCCCCCTAAGTACATTTATGTAGGCCGACGCGAACGCCGACCTACGTCAATTGTTAGTTTACCAAAGTTTATGTCTAAATTGTGACTCGATCTTCTCGTGTCGCGTCAATTAACGCTCATTCACCGGGACGTATGACCGGTTCGTCTCGCCAACGTACTCGGCGCGCGGACGAATCAAGCGGTTGTCCGCATACTGTTCGAGAATGTGGGCGATCCAGCCCGACATGCGTGAGACGGCGAAAATCGGTGTGAACAACTCTTCATCGAGACCGAGCGCATAATAAGTCGATGCTGAATAGAAATCAACGTTCGGCTTCAAGCCTTTCTCTGTCTCGACGAGGTGATCGATCTTCTCAGACATCTCGTACCATTCCGGCTCGCCGATTTGGGCCGTCAGTTGGCGGCTCATCTCTTTCAAATGTTTCGCACGCGGGTCGCCGTCCTTATAGACACGGTGACCGAAGCCCATGATCTTCTCACGACGCTCGAACTTGCCGCGAACGTACTCTTCGACTTTGTCGACCGAACCGATCTCGTGGAGCATTTTCATGACCGCCTCATTCGCACCGCCGTGAAGCGGGCCTTTGAGCGCTCCCATCGCTGCCGTCACGCCTGAGTAAATATCAGACAACGTGGCAACGCAGACGCGGGCCGTGAACGTCGAAGCGTTCAATTCATGGTCGGCGTGAAGGATGAGTGCCTTATCAATCGTCTTCTCGGCTACCTCACTTGGTTCTTCTCCGTTCAACATGTATAGGAAATTGGCCGCATACGACAAGCCAGGTTTCGGCGCAACCGGTTGTTCGCCTTTACGAAGACGAGCGAACGCCGTTACAATCGTAGCAATTTGAGCTTGGAGACGAATCGCTTTGCGCATGTTCGCTTCTGTACTCATATCTTCAGCCTCTTCATCATAAAGCGCGAGCTGTGAAAGGGCCGTCCGAATCGTCGCCATCGCATTGGCCGATTTCGGCGCCCGTTCGAGCGTCGTGATGACTTCTTCTGGTAATTTGGCTTCTTTCACGAGCGCTTCAGAGAGCTCAGTTAATTCATCTGCTTTTGGAAGACGGTCGTTCCATAATAGGAAAACAACCTCTTCAAAAGTGGCGTGGTCCGCCAAATCGTCGATTGTGTATCCTCCGTAAGTCAATTGTCCGTCGATGATCGAACTGACTTTTGAGGCCGCTGCCACAATTCCTTCTAATCCTTTTGTCGTTGACATCAATAACTCCCCCTCAGTCTTTAAAAGTGATCGACCGCATCATACAGTCTGTTGTGTAGGGAATAAGGGCGGGAAGTCGAACACTTTCCCCAATCCGTTTCGAGCTCGCTCCACCCTGTCCTTTATCTAGTATAAACAATTTACTGAAAAAAAGAAATGTAAGCGTATCCATCCGTCAAAAAATGTCAGAACCATTTTTCTAACAGGCTAAATCCACCTAAAATCAAAGCGGCGATCCCGGCTCCAATCAGCGGTCCAACCGGCACACCTTTCATGAAACCGACGGCTAGGATGGTGCCCGCGAGGAGTGCCGTCGTCACGACAGGGTCCACACGCATCAGTTGAACGCCTTGCGCCGCGGCGAGCGCGACGAAGATTCCTGACCCGAAAGCGATGATGCCGACCGGCCCTTTAATACTATTCCACAATTCCCTAAACCCGATGTCACCGGTCGCAATCGGGACGAGCACGGCAATCGTGATAATCGTCACGCCCCAATGGATGCCTTTTGAGGCGAGCGTTGGAAACAGTTGATCACCGAATCCGATTGCTTTAATAATCAATAGGACGCTGCTGGCGATGATGATCGATTGGTTATGGGCAATGACACCGATCAACACGAGCAGCAATAAGAATAAATACGCACTCATCATAGACTCTCTTTCTGAATGGAAAAAGAACCGACTCATGAGAGAGTCGGTTCGATTGGCATTCGATTACGCGTTGTAGATTTTACCAGTAAGTGGGTCGATCGAAATCATCTGTCCGTCACGGAACGTTGATGTCGCTGATTCGACACCGACGATGACCGGTTTACGGAGTGATGGCCCGACGATACCAGCATGGCTCGTCAATCCGCCGTCTTCAGTGATGATTCCAGCCGCTTTTTCAATCGCTGGCATCATTTCTTTATCTGTGAATGGTGCGACGAGGATCATGCCGTCTTTCGCTTTCGCATTCGCTTCGTCTGCATTGTTCGCAATGACGACTTCACCGACGAGACCGCGCTCACCGATCCCGCGTCCGTTTGCGAGGGCGTGACCGACGATATGAACTTTCATCATGTTTGTCGTACCCGCAGTCGCAGCCGGGATACCTGCCGAGATGACGACGAGGTCACCGTCTGTGACGAATCCAGCGTGACGAGCCGCTTCTGAAGCTTGTACCAACATCTCATCCGTGTTGTTCGGCATTGTGTCAGCGACGATCGGGTACACGCCCCAAACGAGGTTCAATTGACGTGCCACACGCTCTGACTCTGTGACCGCGATGATGTTCGCCTCTGGACGATACTTCGCTGTACGAGCAGCCGTGTAACCTGATTGTGTCGGTGTCAAGATCGCTTTCGCGTTCAAGTTGATTGCCGTGTGGGCAACCGCTTGTGAGATTGCATCCGTTACCGTGTGCTCACTGCGCTTCTGACGATCTTTGAGCAAGTTTTTGTAGTCGAGCATTTGCTCAGTACGAACAGCGATTGCTGCTTGCATTTGAACTGACTCGATTGGGTAGTCCCCTGCTGCCGTCTCACCTGAAAGCATGACCGCATCCGTACCATCGAGGATGGCGTTGGCAACGTCAGATGCTTCCGCACGTGTTGGACGCGGGTTGCGTTGCATTGAATCAAGCATTTGTGTAGCCGTGATGACCGGTTTCCCGAGGTCGTTACACTTCTTGATCAATTCTTTTTGAACTGGTGTGACTTCTTCCGTTGGGATCTCGATTCCGAGGTCACCACGAGCGACCATCAAACCGTCAGAAATCGCCAAGATTTCGTCGATATTGTCGACACCTTCTTGGTTCTCGATTTTCGGATAGATTTTGATGTGTGACGCGTTGTTGCGTTCAAGAAGTTGACGAATCTCAACGACGTCAGACGCACGGCGGACGAACGATGCCGCGATGACATCGATGTCTTGTGAAATCCCGAACTCGATGTCGGCGATGTCTTTGTCTGTAAGGGCAGGAAGGTTTACCTTGACGTTAGGCAAGTTGACACCTTTCTTCGTCTTGATAACGCCTTCGTTTTCGATGACGCAGCGAAGATCACGGTTCGGGAGTTTCTCAACGACAAGGAGACCGATGAGTCCGTCATCGAGCATGATGCGTGACCCGACTTCAACGTCTTCGTAGAGACCTTCGTACGTGACCGAGAAACGATCTTTCGTTCCGACGATTTCTTCTGTCGAGACGATGATGACTTCTTTGCCTTTTTCGAGGAGTGCTTTTCCGTCTTCAAACGTATGTGTACGGATTTCAGGACCTTTCGTGTCAAGAAGAACCGTCACGACTTTGCCGGCAGCTTTTGCTGCTTCGCGGATGTCGCGGATACGTGCGCCGTGCTCTTCATAGTCACCGTGTGAGAAGTTGAGACGGGCGACGTTCATACCGGCTTCAATCATTTCCGGAAGACGTTTCTCTGAAGCTGGTCCAATCGTACATACAATTTTCGTTCTACGCATAAATAAAAACCTCCTAGGGGATGTATTACATTTACACACAGAAAACGGGGGGTCAACCGACCTGATCCCGTCTCTGTGGAGTTCACTGGTACTCGTTAAATCGAAAGTTGGTTCGAAAGATCGATCAACTGCATATCGAGCGTGTGCTTGTTGTGGTCGAGCGCTTCGTCGATATCGAGATCTATCATCTTACCGGCACGAATACCGACGACACGTCCTGCCTTGCCTTCGAGTAAAATCTCGACAGCGTAAGCACCCATGCGGCTCGCAAGCACGCGGTCCGCAGCAGTCGGGGAACCGCCACGTTGAATGTGTCCAAGAATCGTCACGCGTGTATCTGAGTTTGTCTTCTCAGCGATCATTTTTCCGATCTCTTCCGCACTGCCGGCGCCTTCAGCGACGACGACGATCGAGTGTTTCTTACCGCGAGCCACACCATGGTTGATGCGTTCCACGATCGCACTCAAGTCTTCTGGACGTTCTGGGACAAGGATTGACTCGGCACCACCGGCAAGACCGGCATAAAGTGCGATATCACCAGCGTCACGGCCCATCACTTCAATGACATACGTCCGTTCATGCGACGACGCCGTGTCACGGATTTTGTCAATCGCGTCAAGCGCCGTGTTGAGCGCTGTGTCGAATCCGATTGTCGCATCTGTACCCGGGATATCGTTGTCGATCGTTCCCGGCAGACCAATTGTTGGGAAACCGAGTTCTGTCAACTTTTGGGCGCCACGGTATGAACCGTCTCCACCAATTACTACGAGCGCGTCGATGTCGAATTTCTTCAACTGCTCGACCGCTTTCGCACGACCCTCTTCCGTTCTAAACTCAGGGCAACGGGCCGAACGTAAGAATGTTCCTCCGCGTTGAATGATATCGCCGACCGAACCGAGGTTCAATTCGACAAGATCTCCTTCGATTAGACCTTGATAGCCGTTATACACACCGTACACTTCTAGACCTTCGAAAATTGCTTTTCGGGTCACGGCACGGACTGCAGCGTTCATTCCAGGGGCGTCTCCCCCACTTGTCAATACCGCAATACGTTTTAAATTCACGTCACTCACCTCTTATGTGTTTTAACGAAATCTGAAAATAAAATACCATGTATGACCTTTGTTTTACAACACAAGTATGTGAAAAAAAAGCATGGGGTGTGCTCAAAACCAGTCATCTCGTGAGTGAATGAACGTGAACCCGAAGCGGTTGTTAACGTTTTCACGAGCCAATTGTGCCAATTTGATGATATTTGGCGGCCCGCCCTTGCAACAACTCATTTAGAGTCCGGCCTCGCAACTCTGTCATGTGTTGTGCTAATACAGGCTTTAAGAGTGATGACTGTAATGACACATCGATGTGGGCGCCGCCGAATACCTCGGTGACGACTTCATCGACAATCCCTAAATTCAGCAAATCTTGTGCTGTGATCTTCATCGTTTCCGCTGCGCGTTCTGCGAGCTTCGCGTCTTTCCACAAGAGCGCGGCGGCGCCTTCTGGTGAAATGACCGAATACGTGCTGTTCTCTAACATGAGCAGACGGTCACAGACACCAATCCCGAGCGCTCCGCCCGACCCGCCTTCTCCGATGACGATCGAGATAATCGGCACTTTCAACGTCGCCATCTCGAACAAGTTGCGCGCAATCGCCTCGCTTTGTCCACGCTCTTCGGCGGCTTTCCCAGGGTAAGCGCCTTTCGTATCGATGAACGTGATGACAGGACGATTGAACTTTTCCGCTTGCTTCATAAAGCGAAGCGCTTTGCGATAGCCTTCTGGATGCGGCATTCCAAAGTTACGTTTCATGTTCTCTTTCGTGTTACGACCTCGTTGATGGCCGATAATTGTCACCGCTGTCCCGTCGAGTGTGGCCAATCCCGTTACGATGGCAGCATCATCATAGCCGTGACGGTCACCGTGCAACTCGATGAAATCTGGAAACAGTTGGGTGATATAATCGAGCGTCGTCGGCCGTTTCGGGTTACGCGCCAGTTGCACGCGATCCCACGGTTTCATATTCCCATAAATGTCTTTTTCTAATCGATGAAGCTTTGCTTCAAGATTACGGATTTCTCGAGATAAGTCGATGCCTTTCGTCTCTGCCGTCTCGCGCAGCTTCCCGAGCTGTTCGTTTACTTCTTTGATCGGATCAAACATGATGGACCTCCCCGCCGTGTAACTCGATCATCTTCTTCAAGAACGAACGCATCTGTTCACGGTGAACGACGGCGTCTAGTTGCCCCGCTTCTAACAAGAACTCGGCAGTTTGGAAGTTGTCTGGCAATTTCTCACGAATCGTCTGTTCGATGATGCGGCGCCCGGCGAAGCCGATCAACGCCCCAGGTTCGGCGACGTTCACATCCCCGAGCATCGCGAAACTGGCTGATACGCCACCTGTCGTCGGGTGCGTCAAGTAGGCGACGTACAAGAGACCGGCTTCGTCATGTTGTTTCAACGCAATCGACGTATTGGCCATCTGCATCAAGCTGACCATGCCTTCTTGCATGCGCGCTCCGCCTGAAGCGGTGAACAGGACGACCGGCAATCGTTCTTTCGTCGCGGTCCGGACGGCCGAGGCGATCGCTTCTCCGACATACGCCCCCATCGATCCCATACGGAAGCGGGCGTCCATGACGCAGACGACGACCGGGAGCCCATCGATTGTGGCGCGGCCACAGACGATGGCTTCTTCAATCCTAGTTCGCTCCCTGTCTTTTTTCAATTTATCTTCATAATCTGGAAAATCAAGCGGGTTCTCTTTGACGAGCGGTCCCGCAAATTTTTCAAACGATTGACCGTCGACCAACATGTGAATCCGCTCATCTGCACTGAGCGGGAAATGGTAGCCGCAATCACACACTTTATGATTTTCGTTTAACTGTTTCGTGTAATGCATATATTTACAGGATGGACATTTTGTCATCAAGCCTTGTGGTGCGTCAATTTTTGGTTCTCGTTGACGCAAAGGCATATATCGTTTCGGTTTCTTGAAAAAAGCAGTCATCGCTTCCCCCTCGTTCATTCCGGCATCCCCGCCTCACGCCACATCTCCAACAATCGTCTACGTTCATCTTCAGTATACAAGTCGCCCGCGTCCGTCCCGTCATAAAATCGGTTTACTTCACTCCAAATTCGAATGAACAGTTCATTCTTCAACCCGAAGATGAGATGCTGCCGGAAGGCACGGTCCGTCTCCACACTCCCCTCGAGCAACGCGATGCGTTCCGGGGTCGGTTCGACTTCCGTCAACGCCAAGCGTTCGAGCAGTCGCAACATATCGACAATGTTTGACGCCTTCGTCTGTTTCGTGACGATAAATTCAGACAAAATCTCAATATACCGATGGCGATCTTGCTCACATAAAAACGTGCCGCCGCCGTGTCTCGTCTCAACGATTCCAAGGAAGCTGAGTGCCCGTAACGCTTCACGGACCGAGGCACGGCTGATGGATAGCGTCTCGGCGAGTTCCCGTTCTGACGGGAGACGGTCGCCTGGCTCGAGTGAGGCCTGGACGATCAACGTTCTAATTTTAGAAATGTTTTCATGAAATGAGGATGCGTGTTTTCCATGCATCTGACCGTTCAACTCCCTTTTTGGATGGCATTTTCTCTAAAGTGGTCAGACCAATTAATCAGATTATACCACTTTTTATGACTTGGTACTAGTTTTCGTACCGGGCAATTTCGAGTCGACCCGCTTCAACACGACATCCGTTTCACCAAACCGTTGTTTCAACGCCAAGAGCAATGTCTCCGTCGGATTGACCGCATACGCCGAGGCAAGTTGCTTCACTTCCTTTGAATCCGAGAACCGACAAATAACCGGCACATCCCCTTTGGACGTATGGAGCAACTCTTCGAGGTCGGCGAACGACTCTAAGCGCAGACGGACAAAGAGCGCTTGTCCATGGAGCGGCCGGACCCGCTCGACGACGAGTTGACGCCGTCCGTCCCGTTCATTTGGATGCACCTCGAGCAAGAGGACGTTCCCGACGTAAAGCGAGCGCGAAAATTGCGCGAACACCCGCGGGAAGATGACGACCTCATCTTGCGACACACCGTCATCGACCATGACGACACCCATCTCTTCGTTCTTCTTCGTCTTGAACGTACGAATCGCGTCCACATAGACGACGATGAATCCGCGTTCGCCATGGAGCACTTCATCAATCGTCACCGTCTCGATCGAGAGCGGCGCGACCGTCGTCAATGGCGAATGGACGATCCACGTCCCGAGCGCCTCTCGTTCTTCCTCGGACCAATTCGGCTCAATCGGCGCGGATCGTTTTAATCCGAGCGCGGACAATTCGTCCGGGAGCAGATGCGTCTCCGTCTCCTCGCGAAGCCGTTCGACCGCTTCAAAGGCACGTCGACGCTCACCGTGGTACATCCGATCCAACGCCCCAGCACCGAGCAGGCGTCGCAGTTTCATATGGTCTTTCGTTCCCCAGTCCATGAGTTCAAGCAGACGCTTCACATCCGTGAACTCGGCATGATGCTCAATCAACCGCTCGACATCGCGTTTCGTCAACCCTTGGACCGCCTTCAGTCCGAGACGCACGCCGGGCCCTTCTAAAAAGGCGGCGGCTTGTCCGTGCAGAACGTCGGGCGGATAGACAGGGATTTTTCCTTTCCGCAACATGCGGACGAGCTGATTCGTCTTGTCGTACGTCACGAGGTAGAAGATTCGTTCAAAGTGCGCCTTCACATAAGCTAGACGGTAACTGATCAAACTGTAGGCGACGGCGTGGGAACGGTTGAAGCCGTAACCAGCGAACTTCTCGATCCACGAGAACACTTGCCGCATCGAGTCACTGTCGAACCGCTCCGACGAACGTTCTAAGAAGCGGGCTTTCTCGACGTCAATCGCTGCCACGTCTTTTTTAGCGATGGCGCGGCGTATCAAATCCGCCTCGGCGTATGAATACCCCGCAAGCTCCCGCAACAAGCGCATGACTTGTTCCTGATAGACGAGCACGCCGTTCGTCGTCCGCATGATGTCGCCGACGACCGGATGGACCGCTTGATAAGGCATCCCATGCTTGCGCTTCGCATACGTATCGATGAACTGCATCGGCCCCGGACGATAGAGCGACATCGTGACAACGATATCCTCGAACTCGGTCGGCTTCACTTGCCGAAGCGCTTGTTTCATCCCTTCCGACTCAAATTGGAAAATCCCATCCGTGTCACCCCGGGCGAGCACGCGGAACGTCTTGGCGTCATTCAATGGGATCGTCTTCAGCGAAAACAGTTCATCCGTCTCCCGAATCAGCGCCTCCATCTGCCGGAGCCTCGTCAAGTTGCGCAGGCCGAGCAAATCGATTTTCAACAGACCGAGCGCTTCGAGATCCTTCATATTATATTGGGTCACTTGCTCCCCTGTCGTCGGCTGCAACGGTGTGATCGCATCAAGTGCCTCCCGGCTGAGCACAAGGCCGGCCGCATGGACCGAAGCTTGGCGCGGTAACCCTTCCAACTCGGAGGCAATTTTCAAGAGCTGCGAGCGCTTTTGACTGCCGGCGAACCATTTCACTTTCGAAGGGTTGGCCAAAATCCCGGCCAGCCCGTCATCTTTTACTTGTTTGCTGGCCGCTTGTCCTTCTTCAAGCGTCAGACCGAGCGCCCGCGCGACATCCCGTAACGCCGCCTTTGCACCGAACGTGGCGAGCGTACCGATTTGGGCCGCATGATTTTCACCATACTTCTCCAACACGTAGCGAACGACCTCATCGCGTCGTTCATCCTCGAAGTCCAAGTCGATATCCGGCATCGTGATTCGTTCCGGATTCAAAAATCGTTCGAACAAGAGACCGAACCGGACTGGGTCGACCTCGGTGATGTGAAGCGCGAAACTGACGAGCGACCCGGCCGCGGAACCACGACCCGGACCGACCTCGATCCCTTGTTCCTTCGCATAGCGAACGATATCCTCGACGATGAGGAAGTAAGAGGCGAAACCCGTCCGCGCGATGATATCGAGTTCATAGCGGGCCCGTTCGATATAATCTTCTTGGAATAGGTCGAGCGCCTTTAAGCGGTCGGCAACGAGTCGCTTCAACCGGTCGATGGCACCTTCGAATTCTGGGATGGATGTTGTCGCTTGCGGCAACCGAGTGACGGACACGAGAGATTCGAATCGGTCGAGTGCCTCGAGTTCGATCGGTTCAAACCAATCGTTCATCTCACTCGGTAGGCGGACGTATTTCCCTTTCTGGTGAACGTCTTCTTGCGAGGTGAGCTCTCCTTCGCCGATGGCGACGATGGCACGATACGCCTCGAAATCTTCTGGGCGCATGTAACACGTCTCGGGGGCCGGCACGAGCTTCGTGCCGAGCTCCTCCCGCATCTCGCGGAGCTGTCTGAGCATCAACGTCTGCTCCGTCGTTTGGGGCGCCGGCAATCCGAGCCATAGTTTCTCCTCGTTCACGTAACCGAGCAGATGGTTATACAAGCGCCTGCGGTGAACTGGGTCGTTCGTCTTCCAATTCTCCGGTAAGACGACTACCGCCAGTTCGGTCGTCTCGGTCACTCCATCGGCCTGCACAAGGCGATACAGTTCCGGCAACTGCTCCTCGGTCAACGCGTAGACGAGGACAGACACGTCAAACCCGTCCATCCGCAACGTGGTCCGCAACCCGATGACAGGTTTGACTGCATAGCGTTCGCACAATCGGACGAACTGCGGCAAGCCGTATAATGCATCGTCAGCGAGCGCGACGGCCCGACTCCCTCTCTCAGCCATCAGCGCGACGTATTGTTCAAGTCGAATCGTGCTCTGCATCAAACTAAAAGCCGATCGTACATTCAAGTGGATCACAAGATCCCCCCTTTCTTTTTTTCACAATTGTCAAACTCATTCCGGCACTTGTCTGATACAATAATTATAGACAAAACTTCTCCTAAAAGGGGGTATAAACCGTATGATTATTAATCGGGGCAAAATCGCACGTGACAAGCTCGAAAATTTACAGAACGGCCAGACCGTCTTCGCCGATAGCCCGGAGATTATCGACCGACTCCGCCGCTATATCGCCGAGTATCAACTCGACGTCGTCGAGGACGTGACCGACCGCGGCACATGGTTCATCCCACAAGATCAGGACAAAAGCTGAAGAGAGCTGACCAACGGGTCAGCTCTCTTCTGTTTCGAACGTGAACGGTGCCGCGACTTCATCGAGTGCCGCGATCACTTCGTCCATCTCTTCCCATGTATCGATCGTGGCACCGGCTGCCATCGGATGGCCGCCACCGCGATAGCGTTTCGCCACTTCATTGATAACCGGCCCTTTCGAACGGATTCGCACCCGAATCTCATCTTTGTTCTCGACGAACATGACCCAGCACTTCAATCCTTCGAGTCCTGAGAAACTGTTGACGAGCAACGATGCCGCTTCCGGTGTCGCGTGGAACGTCCGCAAGACGTTCGCATCGATTTTGACGTAGCCGACACCCGCTTCTGTCACGTTGACGTTTTGAAGCACATATCCTTGGAGTTGTAACGTCGCCAAGTTCGTCTTATACATTTGACGATACAACCGATTCGTATCGATGCCGTAGTTGATCAATTCGGCGGCGACCTCAAACGTGCGCGGCGTCGCATTGCGGAACTGGAACCGTCCCGTGTCGCCGACAATCCCGGCGAACAACAAGAATGCGGACGCCTCGTCAAGGGCAAGCCCCCAGATTCCCGCAAGTTCAGCAATCATCTCCGACGTCGAACTGACCGTCGTGTCGACGATTTGATGGGTCGCATACGCGTCCTCATCAGGGTGGTGATCGATTTTGACGACCGTCTTGCCTGTTAAGGCGTGCGGCCCATCGATTCGTTCGTGGTTAGCCGTGTCGAGCACGATGACGAGCGCGTCTTTGTACATGTCGGCTTCAACATGCTCCATCTTGCCTAAAAATTCTAAGTCGTGGACGATGCCGCCGACGACGTAAATCCGTTTTTCCGGATAAGCGACCTCTAACATCCGCTTCAACCCTAGCTGACTGCCGAGCGCGTCAGGGTCAGGACGGACGTGTCGGTGGATCATGATCGTATCCGCCGCTTCAATCAATTTCAATATCGTTGCTGCCTCTGGCCAGTGTGCCATCGCCATTCCTCGCTTTCTTGAACACTATTCTATGGTATGATGATAACAGATTACACGTCTGAAAGGGGTTTCTTCACTTGGGTCAATTAATTATGATCGGACTCATTTTGTTTTCGTTAGGTGCCTATTTCGTTTCTAAACGACGCGCCTATTTGACGAAGACACCATACCGGAAAGCGCTCTTTAACACGCAAGCGCTCATCTGGTTGAGCCTGTTCCTCGCACTTTTCGCCGTCAACCAAATGATCGGCGGCCTCGGGCTCGGCTCGACGATCGGTTGGATCGTCAGCATCGCCATGCTCGTCCTAGGGCTAGGCAATGCCGTCGTCGGGTTCATCCGGTACCGTAAAATCTATCCGCTCGCGAACGAAGAGCCGATCAAACAAGCATAAGGGCAGACAGAAACGAGCTGATGACATCATCAGCTCGTTTTTTTAGTTAACGGTCGATCAATTGCGCCGTAACGAGCGCTTTGGCAACGAGTTGCGTGCCTTGCGTCATCTCGACGTCGACTTTCCCGAACTTCCGGCCAAGGTCGAACACATTGGCCGAGACTCGGATTTGGCTCTCGATTTGAATCGGTTTCATGAAATAGACCGTGATATTCTCGACGACGAGGTCGCCTTTTTTCATATGACGCAGACTCCGGGTCGCCCCTTCGACAAGTAACGTCGTCAAGACACCTGACGACGCCGTCCCCATGTGGCTCGTCATTTGCGGCGCGACCTCGACGGTGAACGCGGTCCCGTTCGAGTTCGGATCTTCTTTCAATTGGTTCGTGATCATATTGTCGAACGTCTCGCCGACTTGCGGTTGGCGGTTGGCGAGTTGGAGCGCCTTCAAGACGTCTTGGCGGCTGATGATTCCGAGCAGACGGCCGTAGTTGTCGACAACCGGCAACATCTCGATACCTTCCCATACCATTTGATGGGCGGCATTGGTGACGCTTGTCTGAACGCCGACCGTGATCGGGTTCTTCGTCATCACTTTCTCGATTTCGGTGTCATGCGGGCGGTCAATCAAGTCTTTCGCCGTGATGACCCCGACGACTTTCATCTGTTCGTCGATGACGGGATAGCGATTATGTTTCGTCCGTTCATTGAGCTCGTGCCAACGTTTGACCGTATCGTCCACTTTTAAATAGAACGTGTCGTGGAGCGGAATGACGATATCCGATACGAGTAGAATCTCTTTTTTGATTAAACGGTCATAGATGGCACGGTTGATCATCGTCGCGACGGTGAAACTATCATAGGAAGTCGAGATGACCGGCATGTGGTATTTATCCGCCATCCGCTTCACTTCGTCGGTCGTATCGAATCCACCTGTGATCAAGACGGCACCGCCAGACTGGAGCACGAGCTCATGCGCCTTTTCCCGGTTTCCGATGATGACGAGCGAGTCGACATCGATGTAACGCATCATCGCTTCGAGCTTCATCGCCCCGATGACGAACTTCGAGAGCGTCTTATGCAGCCCGTCACGGCCGCCGAGCACTTGTCCGTCCACGATATTGACGACTTCAGCGAACGTCAGTTTTTCGATATTCTCTTTGTGCTTACGTTTGATCCGGATCGTCCCGACCCGTTCGATCGTCGACACAAATCCTAAGTTCTCTGCTTCTTTGATGGCCCGATACGCCGTTCCTTCTGATACCGCCAACTCTTTTGCGATTTGGCGGACCGAAATTTTGGACCCGACATCGAGCGACTCGATATGTGCTATGATCTGTTCATGTTTTGTTGTCATGTCACGAGTCCCTTTCCTCAATACATTTTCTGTCATCCTCAGTATACTGTATCAGTCGTTCTTCTTCAAACTGTACTACTGAAATGGTGACATTTCCTTTCCGTTTTGGAAAACGTTATAATGAGAAAGAACGCCAATGAACGAGAAGGAAGGGAAACGAGTTGAATCAACGAACCAACCATATTGCACAATCTTTGGCCACGAAAGGGTTAGACGCCGCTTTCGTCACATCGAAAGCATCGGTCTTCTACTTTTCAGGAGTATACGCCGAGGCTCATGAGCGGCTCATCGCCATTCTTGTCTTGAAGAACGGCACGACCGCGATCGTCTGTCCAGCACTTGAAAAAGGAATCGTCGAAGCGAGCGAGTGGAACGGCGATATCGTCACGTACATGGATCATGAAAACCCATGGGACAAAGTCGTCAAACTGTTCCTCGACCAACAGATCATCCCCGAGCGAATCGGAGTAGAAGGCGAGCATTTGACGTACAATCGCGCCGAGCAACTCCGCGCCGGTTTCGCGGGACTGTCAATCATCGACTTGACGGAAGAGTTGCAGGCACTTCGCATGATCAAGTCACCGGACGAGGTCCGCTTGATGAAGCGCGCCGCCGAACTCGCCGATATGGCGATCGAGGCAGGGATTCGCGCATTGCGTGAAGGCGTGACCGAGCTCGAGGTCATCGCGGAAATCGAGTATGCGATGAAGAAGCACGGCGTCCGGGAGATGTCGTTCGACACACTTGTGTTGTTCGGTGAGAATAGCGCCGACCCGCACGGTGTACCCGGTAACAATCGCTTGAAGAAAGGCGATTTCGCTTTGTTCGACCTCGGTGTCATTTGGCAAGGATACGCCTCTGACATCACTCGCACCGTCGTCTATGGAGAAGCGAGCACGAAACAACGAGAGATTTACGAGACCGTCCTCAAGGCCGAAGAAGCTGCGATCGAGATGGCAAACGTCGGGACGACGCTCGGCTCGATCGATATCGCGGCCCGTCAAGTCATCACGACGGCCGGCTACGGGGAATACTTCACGCATCGTGTCGGACACGGTATCGGCATCGAAGTACACGAATTCCCGTCAATGGCCGCCAATAACGACATGACGGCCCAAGTCGGGATGACGTTCACCGTCGAACCGGGGATTTATCTCCCTGGCGTCGGCGGCGTCCGCATCGAGGACGACATCGTCATGACCGAGAGTGGCCCGATTCTGTTGACGAGTTATCCGAAAACGCTCCAAGAAATCGATTGAGTCACAAAGAAAGACCAGCCGCGCGCGGCTGGTCTTTTTCACGGTCAATAAAAGAGTCGGAACATGACGTCTCGTTGTGGCACGTCACGGCGTTCCATCGTCTCAAGGAACGAGCGTTTGTCATACGGCACGGCTTGTGGGTGAATCGAGAAGCCGGCCTCACCCCACTCGAGGATGCCGTAACGGGCCAAGTCGTCACGGGCGACACCGAGCGCTCCCGGATTGAAATAATGTTTCACGTCATCCCGAAACATGTGCTCCGGATGATGATGCCCGAAGCAGATGACATCCGCCTCATACGCCGCGTAAAGCGACTGCATGTTCGAAAGTGTCGCCTCGACGATGTCGTGGAACGGTTCCTCTGTGATCGGCGTCTCCCGTTTCTCGGTCGGGATATGGTAATGGATGCCGTATACGCGAGTCCCTTCGACAACACGTTCAATCGTGCGCGGCAGCTTGAAGAGCGCCTCCGCATAGGCAGGTTTCAACGTACGCGCCACCCACTCATGATGCGGGCGCGTGTGTGCGTAGCTTTCGGGATGCCCTGTCCCAGCCATGAGCGACAACACGGCCTCGTCATGGTTGCCCGTAATCATGTGCACGCCGCGGTCGAGCAGTCGCGCCATCACTTCGTTCGAATCGGGTCCCATCGCAATCATGTCCCCTAAACTCCAGATTTGATCGATCCCTTGCCGGTCCAGTTCGGCAAGCACCGCATCGAGCGCTTGGACGTTGCCATGGATATCGGTCAATATGGCCAACTTCATGCAGACCCCTCCTTATTTCCGGTATTGATGGACGACGTTGACACCGCCGGTCACATCAATGACAGCACCCGTGACCATGTCAGAATCGTGAGCGAGCAAGAACAGAATCATTCGCGCGATATCTTCACCTGTCCCGTGACGGCCGACCGGTGTCTGGTCATCCGGTTCGGCCGCTTCGATTCGCATCTCTTTTTGTGCCCCGACAATATTGCCTGGATTGATCATATTGGCCGTGATGCCGTAGGCCGCCTCTTCAAGCGCGACCGATTTCGTCAAACTGACAAGTCCCGTTTTCGCTGCCGCGAACGCCGACCGGTGAATCCAGCCTGGTGCCGTCGCACTTTCCGGGAAGCCGTACGTGATGATGCGGCCGAACTGTTTCGACCGCATGCTCGGGATGGCTCGGCGCATCAACCAAAACGAGGCTGACAAGTTACCCGTGATCACCTCGTCCCATTCCTCGTCAGACAAGTCGACGAGACATTTCCGTTCAAAGATATATGGCCCGGCATTCAAGATGAGCGCATCCGGTTCTCCGAACTTGGCCACCGCCTCTTCATAGGCACTCAAGACGGCCTGGCGGTCCGTCAACGGCGTCTCGATCATATGTAACCGCTCGTGGTTCCAATCGATCGGCTTCCGTTGCAATACGCTGACGTGCCAACCTTCTTCTAACAGACGTTCCGTCACAATGCGGCCGATCCCTTTCGCACCGGCCGTGATGACTACGTGTTTCATCGTCATCCCTCCTCTGTATCATCTTACCCGTTCCGTCTGCTCATTTCCAAACTTCAACCTGTTCAGTGAGAAAGTTGTGAATCTTTCACACATTTCTGAAAGAACCGGGCGTGAATTTAGGCAGAAGTGGTATACTATACATGTAAGCCGCACGTACATTTCAAGCGAAAGGTTGGGATTTACATGGCAATTGTCTACAAACATATTCTATCTGCCGTCGACGGCTCGAAAGAGGCGGAACGCGCATTTGAAACAGCAATCGACGTCGCCCTTCGAAACGATGGCAAGCTGTATATCGGTCACGTCATCGATACACGGACGTTCGCCACGGTCGAAGCATATGACCGGACGATTACCGAGCGTGCTGAAACGTATGCGAAGGAATTGCTCGAGGACTACGTCAATCGCGCGAAAGAACGTGGTGTCAAAGAAGTAGAGACGGTCATCGAGTACGGCTCTCCGAAAGTGACGATCGCTAAAAAAATCGCACCGAATCACGACATTGATCTCATCATCTGTGGAGCGACCGGGTTGAACGCCGTCGAACGCTTCTTCATCGGTAGCGTCTCTGAAAGCATCGTCCGCTACTCGAAGTGTGACGTTCTGATCGTCCGCCAATAACGTATTAACCAAGGGCCATCGCAATCGCGGTGGCCCTTGTCTGTGGTTAATTCACTTACGACCTTGATTTGATTGTGGAGCGAACCGTTTAAGCCACCATCGTTTTCATACGCGAACGAAGGGCCACCGCAGATGCGATGGCCCTTTCTCGTTCACCTATTATAACACTTTGACAGTAACCGTTTTGCGGCCAAATTTGAGGGCCGCACTTTGTGAGTACATCAAGATGTCGATTTTGTTGCCTTTGATGGCGCCGCCTGTATCAGCCGCTGTGTATGTGCCCGTCAACTTCCCGCCGACGTACACTTGTACTTTCTTACCGAGCGGGATGACGCGCGGGTCGACAGCGACGACGTTACGTTTTTGGGCCCGGACGTTCCAGCCTAATGCCGTCACACCTGAACATCCTTTGCAATACGGTGTGTAGGCCGAGGCATTCATTTTATAAGTTTTCGCCTTCAAACTTGTTTTTGTTACCGACTTTGAAGCTTTTTTAACTGACTTCAAGTACTTAGCAGCGATCCAACCTGCTTTTCCTTTGTAGTTGACGCGAATCCAAGCCCCTTTTGAGCCGGTACGCTGTAATTGTTGTCCTTTGTTGATCTTGCCGATGACTTTTCCGTTGAGTGAACCTGCCGAGCGGACGTTCAATCCGTTGACTTGGCTTTGAACGTAAACTTTTGAAGATGCCTCAACTTGTTGTTGTGGTAAGAGCATAGCGAGTGTCATGACCGTCAGTAGTAAGACCGTTCCAATTTTTTTGAGCATGTGGTTTGTCCTCTCCTAGTCGGTTTGTGAGTTGTAAGTTCATGGTGTCGAATCTGTGGTGCCGTATTCACTGTCACATTTCGCGTTTATTGCTGAATGTTTCGTCCAGATAACTATATGACGAAACATGACGACGTGCGTTTACAACTAAAATTCATTTGAGTGTCATCAAAGTTACGGTTAGATTACAAAACCGCCATCCTTTAAAGAAAGATGACGGTTTTAATAATAATCTTTAGTTTTTGTCACATTAATTTCCATTTAAAGGAATTAATATATCTGGACTATTACGAAAACCTGCTTTTCTTACGTCGAATGTTACAAACGAGATGGATTCATTCGGTCCATTGTCACAATCCCTTCCCTTTTCATGCGTCAAAAGCACTAAAAAAGTCCGTCTCGCAAGGTTGCGGGACGGACTTTGTAATAACTTAAACGTGTGACTCAAAGAGGTTGGCGATGCGTACGGTATCGCGTGCGATGACCAACTCTTCGTTCGTTGGGATGATGATGACTTTGACTGGTGAGTGCGGGTAGTTGATGAACAACTCTTTACCGCGTGCTCCGTTGTTGAGTGATGGATCCCAGTAGACGCCCATGAACTCAAGGCCACGAAGGATGCGCTCACGGATGACGTCAGAGTTTTCTCCGACACCAGCTGTGAAGATGATCGCATCGACACCGTTCATCTCTGCCGCATATTGACCGATATAACCGTGGATGCGGTTCGAGAAGATTTTGAGCGAGACTTCGGCACGGTGGTTGCCTTCAGCAGCAGCTTGCTCGATGTCACGCAAGTCACTCGAGATACCCGAGAGACCGTAGACGCCTGACTCTTTGTTCATGACGTTCAATACATCTTCAGCCGACTTGCCTGTCTTTTGCATCAAGAACGGGATGAGAGCCGGGTCAAGTGATCCTGAACGTGTGCCCATCGTGATTCCTTCGAGTGGCGTGAAGCCCATCGTCGTGTCGATCGAACGACCGCCGGCAACCGCTGCGATTGATGCACCGCTACCGAGGTGGCACGAGATTAAACGAAGGTCTTCAAGCGGACGACCGAGAAGCTCTGCCGCACGTTGCGTGACGTACTTGTGGCTCGTTCCGTGGAAACCGTACTTCCGGACGCCGTGCTCCGTGTAGTACTCGTACGGAAGGCTGTACAAGAAGTTCTCTTCCGGCATCGACTGGTGGAACGCCGTGTCGAAGACCGCGACTTGCGGTACGTTCGGTAAAATCGTTTGGAACGCACGAATCCCCGTTAAGTTTGGCGGGATGTGGAGCGGTCCGAGTTCGACGAACGATTCGATGTTCTTCATGACTTCATCGTCGATGACGACCGAATCCGCGTACAACTCTTTCCCGTGAAGGACACGGTGACCGACGCCTGCGATTTCGTCGAACGACTGAATGATATCAAGGTCGATCAATTTTTCGAGCGAGAGCTCGACCGCTTCTTTATGTGAATGAAGCGGTGTGACGATATGGAACTTTTGTCCTTCGCCATATTTAATCGTGAAGATCGCATCTTCTTTTCCGACACGCTCGACGAGCCCGACGGCGAGCATCTTCTCAGATGGCATCTCGAGAAGCTGGAACTTTAATGACGAACTACCTGCGTTGACTGCCATAATTTTTGTCATGTCATACACCTCTTACCTTTCGATTTAAACACGAGTCTTTATCTGTTCTCTTAAAAACCGATAACTGTATCATAATGAAGATACTTGATATGGCATATGTTTTTCAAGTCTTTTGCCCAATAAAAATTATGTTGTTTTAAACCAATCGTCAATCTGTTTCACAATATTGGCAACCGCACGTACGTCCGTGAACGACGGCAATTCGACGAGGAGCGCTTGTTTCGGGCGTTTGACGCCTTCCCCGAGCTTTTGTAACATCAATAGGCTCTTCGCATATCGCTCATCTTTGAACATCGTCGTCGGGAGTTGCAGAACTCCTTTGACGACGGCCTCACGGTCCATCCACTGTTTTAATTTCCCTTCGTCATCCTGTTCAAACAAATTGTTCGGGATGACGAAGATGCCATGCGCGCCCGGTTTCAGGTGGCGCATCGCTTGTTCGATCAACAAGAAGTGGGAATAGGAATGGCCTTCCTCACGTTTTAAGGCGTAGCCTGACGCCACCTCATCGTTCGGATAGTAGCCGATCGGCAAATCGACGAGCGCTAAATCGCTCGGCTCGACGAACAACGGTGCGAGCGCGTCCTGGTGGAAATACGACACCGGTTTCCCGAGTAAGTTACTGATCGCGTAAGACAGACGTAGCATCGTCTCATCGACTTCGACGGCTTGTGCGGTGGCGTCTTTCAATTGTGTCAACACGGTATGCACGAGTGTCCCCGTCCCGCTTCCAAGTTCGAGCACGCTCGCCCCGTCTTTGACGAGCTTCGTTGCCAAGTACCCGATGAACAGGCTGACAGCGTCCGGTGTCGGTTGGTGGTTCGGCGGGAGTGTCGTCGTCTCCTCGAGCACGAGCAGACTGACGGCTTTGCGGACATCATCCGTCTTCTCTTGTTCGACATCGACCCGTTCAAATACTTCAATCAACGCCTCGAGCGGTAACAAATCAAGGTCGGTCGTCAGCTTCTTCGCCTCTTTCTTCCAATCCCGATACAATTGTTCAAATCGTTCCATCTTCGATCATCCTTTCCATACAAAACCGGCCCTCTGATGGAGAGCCGGTCGGTTCACTTCTATTAGTGTAAGCGATTCGTGGTCATTTCGCCAAGCGAATCAGTTCGCTTTATCAAACGCCTCGAGCGCCGCATCGAAATCGACCTCGTCTGTCATCTCATCCATGTACTGGACGTATTGGACCGTACCTTCTGAGTCGATGACGAACACCGAGCGTGCGAGGAGACGGAGCTCTTCCATCAACACGCCGTAAGATTTCGCGAACGATTGGTCGCGGTGGTCCGATAACATGATGACGTTATCGAGTCCCGAGGCCGCACACCAGCGACGTTGTGCGAATGGCAAGTCGTTCGACACAGTCAAGATTGTCCCTCCAAGCGTTGCCGCTTTCTCGTTGAACGCACGCGTTTGTGCATCACAGACGCCTGTATCAATCGACGGGACGACACTAATCAATTTTTTCCCTGGGTATGACGCGAGCGTCACCTCTTCAAGTGCCGTCGTGAGCGCTGTAAAGTCCGGTGCAGCATCTCCGACTTTGACCGGATTCCCTTGCAGTGTAACGGTATTGCCTTTAAATGTTGGCATCGTTTCATCCCCTTTGGTTTGATTTATACTTCTTCATCATATCGATGGTGCCGTCTCGATGACAAACTTCCTGCCTCAGACGGCCTGATTGTGATTTTCCCTATATCGAGCGTCTAAAACGCTGTATAATGAAAGAGACTCAATTGACAAAGGGGATGACATGGATGAGAAACAACGTTTATTTGTACCATCGTAACGTCAACGACTTTACTAAAGAGGTAAAGAAACTAATCGAGATCGGTGAGAAGCATGGCTTCAACGTCGTGAATCGTCCGGAAGACGCCAACATCATCGTCGCCATCGGGGGAGATGGCGCGTTCTTACAGGCCGTCCGTTATACAGGCTTCCGTCAAGACGCCATCTACGTCGGGTTCGGACGCGGATTGAATGAGTTTTATTGCGACTTCGACATACATAAGCTCGACGAAGTCGATCGTTTATTCTCAGATAACTCTGCTCGGATCGAAGCCGGGCTCGAGGTACGGAAATATCCGCTCTTATCGGCTTCAATCAATGAATCGACACCGATGCTTTGTTTGAACGAAGCTTCGATCAAATCGAGTATCATCAAATCACTCGCCATTGAGGTATACATCGACGATCTTCACTTCGAGACGTTCCGCGGCGACGGGATGGTCGTCTCGACGCCGACCGGCTCGACGGCTTATAATAAATCACTCGACGGCGCGATCGTCGACCCGCTCATCCCATGCATGCAAGTGAGCGAGATCGCTTCGGTGAACAATAACCGTTACCGTACACTCGGTTCTTCGTTCATCGTCCATGATTCACGCAAACTGTCGCTTCGCATCGTCGAAGACGGGAACGACTATCCGATCATCGGGATGGATAACGAGGCGCTCAGCCTCAAATATACCGATCGAATCGATATCGAGCTCTCTGACCAAGTCGTCAAAACGGTCAAGTTGAAAAACAACTCGTTCTGGCACAAAGTACAACGCTCATTCTTCTAAACGATAAAAGGCTAGCCGTCCATTTTACTTAGACGGCTAGCCTTTTTATTATGCGTTGACGACGTCGGCCTCATACACCGGCGACCCTTCGACGACCGTCATGACGAGTCGGTTGTCGAGGATGTCGCGCCCGCGAAGTTCGAAGAAGTCTTCTTCCCACACCGTGAACGTGGCGTTATAACTTTGAATCAACAAGCCGTCACGTCCGTGCGTGCCTGTGGCGACACGCGGGGCATACGTGAAGCTACGGAGCGCTTCATACATCGACAGGCGTTCCGGCGGATTGAGCGCGCCCGACTCCTCGAACGATTGACGGGTGACGGCACCATACAGGCCTTTTCGCACATCGACCGAAGAAATCGGGGCGTCACTGCCCCCGAGGACGAGCGCTCCCGTGTCGAGCATCGATTTGAAGCGGTAGGCGTTATCGACCCGGTCGTTTCCGAGCCGGTCGAACAACAAGTTCATGTCGTCCGACAAGAAGATCGGCTGCGCATCTATCAATACCGGCAGCGCCTGGATCCGTTTCAACAATGCATCGTTCAAGAGCGAGGCATGGATGATTCGGTCCCGCGTCCCGCGCTTGGCCGGATACTTCTCGAGCAACGTGATGAACTGTTCGGCGGCGGCATCCCCGATGACGTGAGCTGCCACGTTCATACCATACGACCGCGCCTTTTTGACGAGCGCCTCGAGATGGTCTGGACGATGGACCTCGATTCCGCGCTGACCCGGTTCGTCCGTATACGGTTCCGATAAGAGTGCCGTCCGTCCCCCGAACGACCCGTCGACGAACAGTTTCATCGCCCCGAAATCGAAACGTGGTCGTTTCGCGAGCGCATCGTGACGGATTAATTGATCGACGACTTGTTCATGGACGAGCAGATGGGCGTGGAACGGGAGATCTGCTAACACGTCCTCATACGCTTGAATCGTCTCGAGCGGGTCGCCATGATAGAACAGGTCTTCCGTATGGGCGCCGACAATCCCGTGGGCGAAAAGCGAGTCGATGGCCCGGTGGAGTGAGGCGACATTTTTCTCGCGATTCCCACCTAGTTCTTTATGGAGCAAATCGAGCGCCGCATCGTATAGCACCCCGTTCAGTTTTCCTTCCGCGTCGCGTCCGAGCTTTCCGCCTTCGATGACGGTATGGTGAATCAAGCCAAGTCGTTCCAATCCTTTCGAGTTGACGACGGCGACGTGGCGACAGACCCGCTTCAAGACGACGGGCCGGTCCGGAATGACGGCATCGATCATCTCACGCGTCGGCATCTCTCCGAGCAGACGGTCATTGAACCCTTCCGCGACGAGCCAATCGTCACTTCTGTCACTGCCGTCCTTTTGTTTCATCGACTCGAGCAGAGCTTGCAAATCCGTCGTCTCGGTCGCGTCGATGCGGTCGAGCGCTTCCCCGTATCCGATCAAATGGATGTGCGAGTCGGTGAACGCCGGATAAACGCTCTTCCCTTCAAGGTTCACAATCTGTTTGACCCTTCCGGCGTATGTACGACGAAGGTGGCCTTCCTCACCTAGCTTCAGAATGCGACCGTGCTCGACATACATGGCGCGAGCCTGTTCATGCTCTTTATTCATCGTATAGATCTTTCCGTTTACCCATAGCGTTCCCATCACAAAATTCCTCCTCGATTCAAAAAAGATTGACGTCTACGTTAATTCCCGTTTACGTCAATCTTCATGCATCATTATTTTCGTAATAGCTCTTGTTGCTCCAAACCTTTTTCGACACGCTGACGAATCTCGCGGGCCGCGCCTTCATCGAAGCGCCCGAGGACGCGTTCACCGATTTCAACGGCCGTGCCGTACTCTCCGTGTAAAAACTTGTTCTCGGCGAGCGTCAAGGCGATATGGACCTCGTTGTCACGCCGGCGATAGCGGTTCGCGTATTGCAGCAGCTGCTCGGCGTACGTGACTTGGCGTAAGAGCGCTTTGACCCGGTCGCGGAAGTTGTCCATCGTCTCTTCGACGTCGTGGCTGAGTCCGACGATATACGTCATATTGAACGGCGCCTTCTCGAACTGTTCGTCCAACGATTGAACGCCTTTTTGCAATTGGCGCATATCGCTCGTCAAATCCGTCGGGACGACCGGCATGGCGCTCTTCGTAAGGAGTCGGCGATGGGCCGACAATTCTTTCTTCCAAGACTCGAGCTTGTTACGAACCTCGAGCTCTTCTTTACGGAGCGAGTTCGTATTCTCGATGAAGCGTTCATGCATGGCACTAAACTGGTCGAGCGACCGTTTTGCTTCTTGCACTTTCGACTTGATCATGCTGAACGGGATCATCTGGGCGACGAGCGCCTGTTCGATATCGAGTACGTTCGCCGTGAGCGTCGCCCGCTCACGTTCAAGCTGTTCAAATTCTTCACCGACTCGAGCGTTGATCTCATAGTTGCTGACGAGTCGAGTCATCTCTTGATGGAGTCGCGCCATGACTTCGCTCGTCTGGCGGTCACGGTCTTTCACACTCGCGAATTCTTTCTTCACGTATTGGCGCGCGTCGACTTCGGTCCGGAACGCTTCGAACAACTGGTCGATGTCCGAACTGAGCTGTTGCATGTCCATCTCGAAATGATCGAAGTCGAGCTGTTCGATGCGGTCCATAAGAGCCGATCGGCGATCTTCCGCCTGCTCGATTTCTTCCATTAAACCGAGCGGTTCGAGCGCGTAGCCGTCCATTTGCATCTCTTTATGCCCCGAACGCAACTGGTTGAGCTGTTGTTTCAAGTCAACCTGCACCGTGCGGACGAACTGAGGGATGACACTAACGAGTTCACGAATCTTCGTCACTTTCTCAGACAAGACTTGGCCGGCGACGTAAGCCTCCGATACTTGGCCTTCTTGCTTCAACGTGATCATCTCGGTCCGTTTTGCTTCCGCTGCCGCAATCTCAGATTCGACGAGTTCATACGTCGGGCCGAACGCACTGTTTTGCGCGACGAGTGTCTTCCGGAATTGGTACAGCTCTTTCTCGTCTTTTTTGACGATATCGAGCAGCGACGAATGATGCTGATTAAACTCATCCATCTCGTCGAGCATGGCGTGTACCATCGACTCGAGCTCTTCAATCAACTGTTCCGTCGCATTCAAATCCGATTTGACTTTGAGGAAGCGATATTTGTCCAAATCTTCTTCGGCATGATAGAGCGCCTCATCGATTTGCCCGGTATGTACACTGACGAGTTCGTCCCATGACTGATGCCAACGCTCGAACTTTTCTTTCGTCTCGCCCTCCATCGGCCACTGTTTGAACTTCTGCAGTTCGGCCGGGACGCTGGCGCTGAGCACGCTTTGTTTGCGCATGTCTAAATCATCAATTTTCTGGTAAAAATTCCTTCGCACGAGCATGCTTCCCAGCATCGCCCCTAATGCGATGACAATAATTCCAATTAAAATTCCGTAGATTCCGTAATCCATTTCTGTCACAACCTCCAAGCCGCTTTCGTGGACTTATGTATCTGAATGAATAAATGAAGTATTTTATGAGTATAGATAATACTAATCATATTATAGAACCAATGATTTGCATAGGTTTTCCAACGGTTTAGGGAGAGAATGTTATTTTTCACATGAATCTTTTAAGAAGACAAAATAAAAAAATGCGTGTACCATAATGCTAATCAATCTTGCTTTCATTCATTAGGAGGGAATCCCATGTTCCAAACGACTACTTACTCTGGCGACTTGGCCGCCGGTTACGACCTACTAAACAAACAACTCGCCGCGCTACTCGAAGGCGAGACGAACCGTGTCGCGAACCTTTCAAACGCGAGCGCGTTGCTCAACCAATTCCTCGACCGGATCAACTGGGTCGGCTTCTATTTAACAGAAGGCGAAGACGCCCTTATCCTCGGACCGTTCCAAGGTCTGCCGGCTTGCGTCCATATCGCGTTCGGCAAAGGAGTCTGCGGGACAGCCGCCTCGACGCAAGAGACACAACTCATCGCAGACGTTCATCAGTTCCCGGGCCATATCGCTTGTGACGCGGCTTCGAACTCGGAAATCGTCGTCCCGCTCGTCCGTGACGGTAAGACCATCGGCGTACTCGATATCGACAGCCCTGAGTTCGACCGCTTCTCGGATGTCGACCGTCAAGGGTTGGAGCAATTCTGTCAGACATTACTTCGCTTCATCTGATTGACAAGCGAATCATTTCGTCGTATACTGATTTTTGTGCATGAAATGACGATAGCAGTCATTGACAGACGTATCCACCTTTCGGGCCTCGACTGAGTCGGAGGAGCATCTCGTAGCTTCGCTATCAAGTGAAGGTGCTTGAACCTATGAAAGGGGCGTCACCAGTCTTTGACACCGTTGTTCTTTTGTGCAAAATACATGAACAACAAGGAGGAGTCCAAACATGGCTCGTTACACAGGTCCAGCTTGGAAACTCTCGCGTCGCTTAGGCATCTCGCTTAGCGAAACGGGTAAAGAATTAGCAAAACGTCCTTACGCACCAGGTCAACACGGAAATGGTCGTCGTAAAATCTCTGAATACGGTCTTCAGCTTCAAGCGAAGCAAGCACTCCGTCACATGTACGGAATCAACGAGAAGCAATTCCGTCGCATCTTCAACGATGCAGGGAAAATGCAAGGTATCCACGGTGAGAACTTCATGTTCTTGCTCGAGTCACGCCTTGACAACCTCGTTTACCGTATGGGTCTCGCTCGCACACGTCGTGGAGCGCGCCAACTCGTCAACCACGGTCACATCCAAGTTGACGGTTCACGTGTAGACATCGCGTCTTACCGTGTAAAACCAGGCCAAGTCATCTCAGTCCGCGAGAAGTCTAAAAACTTCAAAGCAATCGCTGAAGCTCTCGAAGTAGCACCAGCTACAAAAGACTACGTAACATTCGACGCTGAGAAGCTCGAAGGTACATTCGTACGTCTTCCTGAGCGTGCTGAATTGAACGACCAAATCAAAGAGCAACTCATCGTTGAGTACTACTCACGTTAATGCTTTTATCCCCTTCCCTGCTTTGGCAGGAAAGGGGATTTTTTTTTACTTTAGTATTTGTTCGCGAATCCGGCCCATCTGCGTATCGAGCGCGTCCGCCATCTTGGCCGCTTCGATCAACTCGAGTTTCGACGCCTCTGGGACGACGTGCTGATATTTATAATGAAGCTTATGCTCCGTCGCCGCCCAAAAGTCCATGGCGAGCGTGCGAATTTGAATCTCGGCTGGCACCCAGATGACGCGTTCCGCCAAATACACTTTCGTTCGGACGATGAGATGCAAGCTCCGATAGCCGCTCGGTTTCGGATGTTGGATGTAATCCTTAATCTCATCAATTTCTAAATCGTCCCGTTTTTTCAAATGATCGAGGATGGCGTAGATGTCATCACGAAAACTCGTGACGATCCGCACTCCGGCGACGTCAGATATATTGTCCCACAGCGCTTCCACTTCTAGGGGAAGCCCTTTTTGATTCATCTTCCGAATGATGGACGGCAACGTCTTCATCCTCGTCTTCACGTGTTCAATCGGCGAATAGCCGAGCCGCGTCTGCCAATCGAGGTCGATGATGCCGAGGTCGCTCTCAAGCTCGGTGATCGCCATCTCATAGTAGCGGAACCGTTCCCGCCATTGGTGGAACTGTTCGCCAAAAAACTCTTCAATTTCCATAGGAAAGCCTCCTTATCGTCTATACTTGCCATCGTATCAGACCGAAACCAATTTGAGATATAAAAAAAACGTCCATGTCCGCAACATTTGGGACATGGACGAATGCATCAGACGTGACGGATCACGAAGTATTTTTTCTTGCCTCGGCGGATGACCGTGAACTCACCAAGTGTATCGGCACGTGTCACCGTCTTATCGAGCGCTTGTTCGCGCTCCCCGTTCAAGTAAATCGCCCCGTTTTGAACGTCTTCGCGGGCTTGACGTTTTGATGTCGCAATCTTCGCTTCAACGAGTAGATCGACGAGGTTACGTTCGCCGTCAAGTTCGAACTGAGGCATGCCTTTGAAAGCAGCATCCATATCTTCTGGCTTAAGTGTCTTCAAATCACCGCTGAAGAATGCCGTCGTGATACGGAGCGCTTGCTCGAGACCTGCTTCACCGTGGACGAGTTTCGTCATCTCTTCGGCGAGGCGACGTTGGGCGACACGTTTTTCCGGTGCAGACGCCACTTCGCTTTCAAGCGCCAAGATGTCGTCATGCGACAAGAATGTGAAGTATTTGATGAACTTGATGACGTCGGCGTCGTCGACGTTGATCCAGAACTGGTAGAACTCGTAAGGTGTCGTCTTATCGGCGTCGAGCCAGACCGCACCACCGGCCGTCTTACCGAATTTTTGTCCATCCGACTTCGTCACGAGCGGTACCGTCAAACCGAACGCCTTCTCCGAGTGACCAAAGCGACGAATCAGTTCGAGACCGGCCGTGATGTTGCCCCACTGGTCGCTGCCCCCAACTTGAAGACGGCAGTTCTCATTTTCGTACAACTTCAAGAAGTCGAACGATTGCAAGAGCATGTACGAGAATTCCGTGTACGAGATCCCGTTCTCCAAACGCGAGTCGACCGAGTCTTTGGCGAGCATGTAACTGATTGGGAAGTGTTTGCCGATGTCGCGCAAGAAGTCGATGATTGACAACTCTTCCGTCCACTCGTAGTTGTTGCGGATTGAGATTGGGTTGTCCCCTTCGAGCGGCAAGAAGCGGCTCAATTGGTCTTTGATTCGATCCGAGAATTGTTTGACCGTGTCGAGCGTGTTGAGCGAACGCTCGTCCGAACGTCCTGACGGGTCACCGATCATGCCGGTCGCTCCACCGACGAGCGCGATGACATGGTGCCCCGCCTCTTGGAAACGTTTGAGTGTTAAAATCGGCAGCAAGTGCCCGATGTGGAGCGAGTCCGCCGTCGGGTCGAACCCGGTGTAAAGCGTCGTCGGTTTGTTCAGCTGTTCTTTCAATCCTGCTTCGTCCGTCATTTGGTTGACGAGACCTCGAAATTCTAAATCCTTCAATAATTCCATCTGTTCCACTCCTTCAATTGACATAAAAAAACGTCCCTTCTCATATGAGAAGGGACGGAGATTCCGCGGTACCACCCTAATTGCCACAGCTGTGGCCACTTGTAGCGAGAGATAACGGTCTCGACCCGGCCGAACGGCACGCTCCAAAAGTGTAATTCATCGGCTGACATTGACTAGTTCACAGCACCCACTAGCTTTCTGGACAAGCGGTCAGTCGACTACTTCGCTTTCTTCATAGCATCTTTGTTTATGGACTATGCTTTACATTTTATAAGTTCCATTTCCAAATTGTCAACCGAGAATATGGAAACTTGCATCCGGTAGTCGATTCGGGGTAAGGTCAGGAAGGACTTGTGCTATAATCGTATATATTACTGTCAACAATAGTTTTACATCATATTAAGGAGGCTGTCATGCTGCAAAAGATTCGAGACACATGGAACCAACCAAAGTCCTTGAAAGCCCGCCGTTATGCCAATGTATTTTACGATGTATCGTGGAACGTACTGCTCTTAACGATTATATCGGTCGTTCTCATTGGATTTTTAGGCGCCGGGATCGGAGCGGGTTATTTCGCTTCCCTCGTCAAGGATATGCCGGCACCCGCATATAAGACGATGACGTCGCAAATCAACACCTACTCATCGACTTCTGACATTTATTTCGGAAGCGGTGAACGCATCGGAAACTATACGACGGATGAAGTCCGCGTTCCCGTCGCCGTCGAGAAAGTCTCTCCGTTCGTCGTCGACGCGTTACTCGCCACAGAGGACGTCGAGTTTTACGAACACGATGGTGTCGTGCCGAAAGCGACGCTCCGTGCCATCTTACAGGAAGCGACCGGATCGGAAGACCGGACCGGCGGTTCTACGCTCACACAACAGCTCATCAAAAACCAAATGCTGACGAACGAAGTGTCGTTCGAACGAAAAGCGAAAGAGATTTTACTCGCCCTTCGCCTCGAGAAAGCAATGAACAAAGATGAGATTTTGAACGCGTATTTGAACGTCGTCTCATTCGGACGAAACTCGATGGGACGCAACATCTCAGGGATTGAAGCAGCCGCTCGCGGTGTCTTCAATACATCGGCTGAGAAGTTGACGTTGCCACAAGCCGCTTTCCTCGCCGGGATCCCGAAAAACCCGTTCCTGTATACACCGTATTATCAAGGCGGTGTTATTAAAGAAGACGTGTCACCGGCCATCAACCGAATGAAAACGGTACTCAACCGGATGTACGTTGCTGGGAAAATCACAAAAGAAGACTATGACGCTGCCTATAACTACGATATCACGCAAGACTTCATGAAGACGCAATCGAAGCCGCGTGACCGTTATCCGTATGTTGTGCAAGAAGCTGAACTTCAAGCAAGACAAATTGTCACGAACTACTTGCTCGAACAGGACGGCATCGTCTTGGCAGATTTAAAAACGAAAGAACAAAATGAAATTAGAACAACTTACGCCAAACGCGCCCACAATATGCTGCGCCAGGGCGGATTCAAGATTCATATGACGCTTGATAAAAAAGTTCACGAGGCAATGCAACAACCCGCTAAAAATGCCAATAACTTTGATAAAGACCAATACATCAAAGAAGAAGATCGCACGTTGCCTGAACAGACGGCGTCTATCATGATCGAAAATAAAACCGGACGTATCCTAGGTTTCGTCGGCGGTCGCTATATTAACGGGAAGACCGACGAAGTGAACCGCGCCATGCGTATGGAACGTCAAATCGGGTCGACAGCAAAACCGATCTTGGTTTATGCCAATGCGATTGAAGCACGGATGATTACGCCCGAAACGACGATTTTAGATGAAGAATACTTCTACCGATTCACCGGTCCTGGTCAACCGAAAAAAGAAGTTGAAAACGAGAGTAGAACGCACAGCGGCCCAGTAACGGCTCGCGAAGCGCTGAAACGTTCCCTTAACGTTCCGGCTGTTAAGATCTACGAAGAACGGAACCAAAAACCGGCCGACACGCAAAAACTTGTCGACATGGGCATCGAAGTGTCGGAAGCGAACCGAAACGCTTCATCGATGGCATTAGGGGTCGGAGAAGTCAGCCCGGTCAACTTGGCCGCGTCTTATGCAATGCTCGCGAACTATGGGGAGCATGTGGAACCATACTTTATCGAACGCATTGAATATAACGGTGAAACTATCTTTGAGAAACAACCGAAAAAGACGCGCATCTATACCGATCGTACGTCTTACCTCGTCATCGACATGCTACGTGACGTCTATACGTCAGGAACAGCGACGTACGCTCGATCACTCTTGAACGTCCCTGGCGATTGGATGGGTAAATCTGGTACGACGAACGACCGACGCGACTCGTATTTGGTCGGCTCGAATCCGAACGTCACGCTTGCTGTGTGGTCTGGTTTTGACTCACAATTCGGTGAAATGCAAAACAGTTATGAAGTAGGTCAGTATTATCAACGGACGCAACGGATCTGGTCACAGACGGCCAACCGCGTATACGCCGACAATCCTGAAGTCTTCAACACTGGGGCGCGCTTCAACCAACCTTCTAGCGTTTCTGCCGCTGACTTCAAAGATTCTGGCTCATTCTCTGAGAAGAAGAAAGTCGAAGAGAGGAAGAAGGAAGAGGAAGCCAAGAAGAAAGCCGAAGAAGAGGCGAAGAAGAAAGAAGAAGCTGAAGAGAAGAAACAAGAGGCTGAAGAAAAACAAGAAGCTGACGCTGCTGCGAAAGAAAAGGCAGATGCTGAGGCTAAAGCGAAAGCTGAAGCGGAAGCGAAGAAAAAAGCTGAAGCGGAAGCGAAGAAAAAAGCTGAAGCCGATAAGAAAAAAGCTGAAGCCGACAAGAAGAAAGCTGAAGAAGAAGCTAAAAAGAAAGCCGAGGCTGAGAAAAAGGCTGAGGAAGATAAGAAGAAAGAAGACGCCGAAGCTGCAGACGGCGCCTAAACCGACAAGAAAGGTCGACACATCGCGTGTCGACCTTTTGTCGTTCAATCTTCCATTGTCGATAAGTCACCTGTCTCAAGGTTCAATTCCCAAGCTTTCAAGACGCGACGCATGATCTTCCCGCTTCGTGTTTTCGGCAGCTTGTCTTTGAATTCAATCTCACGCGGGGCCGCATGGGCCGCGAGCCCTTCTTTGACGAACTTTTGAATCTCCGTCTTCAGCTCGTCTGACGGCTCATAGCCTTTACGGAGCGCGATGAACGCCTTGATAATCTCTCCACGGACCGGATCTGGTTTCCCGATGACACCGGCCTCGGCAACTGCCGGGTGCTCGACGAGACGACTCTCGACTTCGAACGGACCGACCCGTTCGCCTGCCGTCATGATGACGTCATCGACGCGGCCTTGGAACCAGAAGTAACCATCCTCGTCCATATAGGCCGAATCGCCTGAGACGTACCAATCGCCCCAGAAATAGCTCTCATACTTGGCGTCGTTCTTCCAAATCTTCCGCATCATCGACGGCCATGGCGTCTTGAGGGCCAAGTTGCCCATCCGATGCGGCGGGAGCGGTTGACCGCGGTCGTCTAAGATGGCCGCTTCACAACCCGGGATGGCTTTCCCCATCGAACCCGGTTTGATATCCATCGTCGGATAGTTACAAATCATCATCGCACCCGTCTCTGTCATCCACCACGTATCATGAATCCGTAACCCAAACGATTCGTTCCCCCAACGAATGACTTCCGGGTTGAGCGGTTCACCGACCGAGAGGATATGGCGGAGAGACGATAGATCATATTTCTCGAACGCTTCTTCGCCGGCACCCATGAGCATCCGGAACGCCGTCGGCGCGCTGTACCAGACGGTGACCCCGAACCGTTCGATGACCGAATACCAGAACTCCGGATTGAATCGTCCCCCGACGATCACATTCGTCGCCCCGTTCAAGAACGGTGCGAAAATCCCGTAGCTCGTGCCCGTCACCCAGCCTGGGTCGGCCGTGCACCAGTAAATATCATCCGGTTGTAAGTCGAGCACCCATTTCCCGGTCATCAAGTGCTGCACCATGGCGTTATGGACATGCAGGACGCCTTTCGGCTTCCCGGTCGACCCTGACGTATAATGCAAGATCATGCCGTCCTCACGGTCAACCCATGTGATGTCGAGGTCAGTCGAAGCTTCAGCCGCCAATTTGCGATAGTCGATGATTTTTCCGGCTTCTTCTACCCCGTCGCCGACGATCAAAATCGTCTCCAAGTGTGGGAGCTGATCGACCGGGATGCGCGGCAAGAGCGCCTCGGTCGTCACGATGACTTTCGCTTCCGAGTCGAGCAGACGGTCGTGAACGGCTTGTTCCATGAACGCCTCGAACAACGGACCGACGATGGCGCCCAATTTAAGTGTGCCGAGCAAAATAAAATAAAGTTCTGGACTCCGCGGCATGAAGATGAAGACGCGGTCGCCTTTCTCCACTCCAACCGATTTCAGAACGTTTCCGGACCGATTGCTCTCTCGTTTCATATCTTCATACGTATAGCGCTCTTCTCGTTCCCCATCGAAATAGAGCAATGCCAGTTTTGTGGCCAGTTCACCTTCGGCGTGACGGTCGATCGCTTCGTACGCCATGTTGATATTCCCCGTCAAATTCCAAGAAAATAGTGCTTCTGCTTGAGTCCACTCGAACGACTGACAAGCCTCTTCATACGACGCCAATTGATGTTCCCCTGATAACGCTTTCAATTTTTCCATCGCTAAAGATTCGCCTCCCCTGTAATGAATGGTATAACCACTTTCAGTATAGTGTTAACATTGTGACAAATCAATGAATTTCCAAAATCTCCAAAAGAGCGTGAAAGAAGTAGAATGAAAGCGCTATAATAGAAGGTGGAAAAGGTGGTGACTCCATGGAAAAACAATATCATTCAAAGGTGTGGGAAACCTCACTCGGAGCCGTAATCATCGATGGACCCATCGAAAGCGATGTACTGGCGACGTATCGCCTCGATGAGGGATTGACCGCATTTCGTGAACCAGAGGACCAACATAAGGCCCTCGTTGAAATCGCTGACTTGAAAGAAGGTCGCATTATCGTGGCCCGCGTCGACGATCTCGTCATCGGCTACGTGACGTATTTATATCCAGACCCGTATGAGCGGTGGAGCGAAGGGAACGACCCTTACATTCTCGAGCTCGGCGCCATCGAAGTGAGTCCGCGCTTCCGCGGTCAACGGATCGGCAAACAGCTGCTCGAAGTGTCGATGATGGATCCACATATGGACGACTTCCTGATTTTGACGACGGAATATTATTGGCACTGGGATCTAAAAGGAAGCGGACTCTCCATTTGGGACTATCGGAAAGTGATGGAGAAGATGATGAACCACGGCGGGCTCGTCTTCTTCCCGACCGACGACCCGGAGATCGCCTCGCACCCGGCCAACTGTCTGATGGCACGGATTGGCAAGAACGTCCGGCAAGAAACGATCGACCACTTCGATTCACTCCGGCTGCGACGCCGGTTCATGTATGACTGAGGAGGGATCAGGATGCTGATTGAACAAATGATGAACCGTCATGTCGTGACGATTCAACCGACCAATACGATTGCCCATGCGGCCAAGCTCATGCGCGACCACAAAGTACGCCATCTCATCGTCACAAATCCGGCCCGTCAAGTCGTCGGAATCGTCGGCCAGTTCGAGATGAGCGGTGCGACGAGTGTGTTCCACCCCGAAAGCGAGAGCGCTGACTTTAAAAACCCTGTCTCGAGCATCATGCGCCAAGATGTAACAACGGCGCACCCGTACGATTTTTTCGAAGACGCGGCCGCCTTGTTTTATGAGTATCGTTTGACATGTCTTCCGATCGTCGAACAAGGAAAGCTCGTCGGCGTGTTGACCGAGACAGATTTATTGCGATATTTCGTCCAATTGACCGGTGCACTCGAGCCGAGTTCACAAATTGAAATCTTAGTCGAGAATACGACCGGCACGCTTGAAAAAGTGACGCGGCTCCTCGCCAAGACGAACGTGAATATCATAAACGTGTTCGTCCACCCGACGGCCGACCCATATAAACGGATCATCTCGTTCCGCGTGCAGACGATGAATCCGCTCCGCATCATCGAACGGTTGAAGCGTGAGGGCTTCGACGTGCTCGGTCCGGAGATGTCCCCATGAGACCGGCCTACATATTCGGCGAGAACGAGAACTCGTACCGCTTTCACGAAGATCATCCGTTCAATCCGATTCGCCTGGAGCTGACGACGTCTCTCCTCATCGCCTCAGGCAAGCTTCAGGCCTCCGAGTGTATCGCTCCTCCCCTCGCATCGGTCGAGTCGCTCGCGCTCGTGCACGACCTCGATTATATCGAGGCGGTCCAAGCGGCCGCCGCAGGTGAGCTGTCGACGTTGAAAGCGAACAAATTTGGGCTCGGTACTGAAGACACTCCGATTTTCCCAACCATCCATGAAGGGGCGGCCCGGCTCGTCGGGGGGACGATGCACGCCCTTGACTTGGTCGCGAGCGGAAAAGTCGAGCGTGCGTTTCACGTCGGGGGCGGTCTGCATCACGGGATGAGACGAAAAGCGTCAGGTTTTTGCGTCTATAACGATGCGGCCGTCGCCATCGCTCACGTCCGTCAGACGTACGGGTCGCGTGTCTTGTACGTCGATACCGATGCCCATCACGGTGACGGCGTCCAATGGCTGTTTTATGACGATGCGGATGTGATGACCTTATCCATCCATGAGACCGGCCGCTACTTGTTTCCTGGGACAGGATCGGTCACGGAGCGTGGTAACGGGAACGGCTATGGATACAGTTGGAACGTCCCGGTCGATGCGTTCACCCAAGATGATTCCTTCCTGCGCTGTTACGAGACCGTGTTCCGGGAAGCGTGCGAGTGGTTCAAACCCGATATCATCCTGACACAGAACGGCGCCGACGCCCATGCGTTCGACCCGCTGACACACCTCGCCTCGACGATTCGGACGTTCGAACAGATTCCACAAATCGCCTCTCGACTCGCCGATGAGTACACGGAAGGTCGCCTCGTCGCCCTTGGCGGCGGCGGGTATGACTGGTATCGGACGGTGCCGCGCGCCTGGTCCCAAGTATGGGCCGGCCTGACGCGTGAGGCACCGTATCGTGGTGACATCCCGGTCGAATGGATTGAACAATGGCAGGCCAAAGCCGATCAAACGTTGCCGACGCGGTGGGATGACCATACGTACACGTTCCAACACATTCCACGAAAGCAACAAATCGAGGAGAAGAATTGGGAAGTGTCGAAACGCGCCTTTTGGCCGTTCATCTCGAACGATCGCAAATCAATATATGTCTAAAAAAATCCCCTCGTCCGCGGAGTGACTCCGACTGGCGAGGGGATTTTTATTCAGTCTTGACGTACCGAATCGCGACGTTCGATGCGGTGCGGCAAGACGACGTTTTTCTCTTCGATTTCTTCGGCGTTCAAGATTTTCGTCAAGAGACGCATGGCAACGGCACCGATATCATACATCGGTTGGACGACCGTCGTCAATTTCGGACGAATCATCGTCGCGAGACGCGTGTTATCATGGCCGACGACTTCAAAATCGTTCGGGACCGAGAAACCGGCGTCTTGAATCGCGTGAATGACACCGAGTGCCATCTCATCCGTACCGGCGAAAATCGCTTTCGGGCAATCGTCACGTTCGAGCATCTTCTGCATCGCCTCAAGGCCTGATGCGTACGTGTAGTTCCCGAGGACGACGTCACTCTCACGGAACGGGAGTCCGGCGTCGTCAAGGGCACGGCGGTAACCAGAGAATTTCTTCTCGCCATTGATTTGTTGCTCGAGTGGTCCTGTGATGAAGCCAACTTGTTTGTGGCCGTGGCCGATCAACATTTCGGTCGCATCGTACGCTGCCTGCTCGTAATCGATGTTGACCGCCGGAAGGTCATATCCTTGGTTGAGCGTCGCCGCAAGGACGATTGGCACCGGCGACTTCTTGAACTCGTTGACGAGATCTTCATGCAGACGTCCACCCATGAAGATGATGCCGTCGACTTGTTTGCCGAGCAACGTGTTCAACAAATGGATCTCTTTGTCACGGTTCGAGTCCGAGTTTCCGAGAATGATGTTGTACTTGTACATCGTCGCCACGTCTTCAATCCCACGCGCGAGGTCTGCGAAAAAGATGTTCGAGATATCAGGGACGATGACGCCGACCGTCGTCGTCTTCTTGCTGGCGAGTCCGCGGGCGACGGCGTTCGGACGATAACCAAGACGGTCGATGGCGTCCTGAACTTTCTTACGGGTCGTCGGTTTGACGTTCGGGTTTCCGTTGACGACGCGTGAGACGGTTGCCATCGACACCCCGGCTTCTCGTGCGACATCATAGATGGTTACATTATTACTATTCATTAAAACTCCTCCTACAAGCAATGATTTTCAAACGATTTTCAAAAAACGTGTCAAAAAAGGAAGACAGGTATCTGTCATCATTTTACCCTGTCTTCACGCTATATAAAACGTTTCCAATTGGAAAGCTTACTTTTTCACCAAATCAAGTTGAGGGAACTGGGCCGTAAGCCCGTCCACGAATTGATCGAATTGGTCGAAATCGAGTTGTTGCTGGGCATCCGACAAGGCAATCGCCGGATTCGGGTGCACTTCGACCATGACGCCATCGGCTCCGACCGCAAGCGCCGCCTTGGCCGCCGGCAGTAACAAATCACGTCGTCCCGTCGAATGGGTGACATCGACCATGACCGGTAAATGCGTCTCTTGCTTCAAAATCGGTACCGCCGTAATATCGAGCGTGTTGCGTGTCGCCCGCTCATACGTCCGAATCCCGCGTTCGCACAAGATGACTTGGCTATTCCCGCTCGCCATGATGTACTCCGCCGCATAGATGAACTCCTCGATTGTCGCCGCGAGACCGCGTTTCAACAAGACCGGTTTCGAGGTCTTCCCGACTTCTTTCAACAAATCGAAGTTTTGCATGTTACGCGCGCCGACTTGGATGATGTCTACATAAGGGAGTGCCGACTCGACCGCACCTGGTGTCATGATTTCCGAGATGACCCGCAAGTCGTGGCGATCCGCTGCTTGTTTCAACAACTGCAATCCATCAAACCCAAGTCCTTGGAAATCATATGGGGAGGTTCGAGGCTTATACGCCCCGCCGCGCAAGATTTTGACACCAGACAACGCTAACTTTTCAGCGACAGCATTCACTTGTTCGAATGATTCAACCGCACACGGTCCCGCAATCAATTGCGGACGTCCGTTACCAATCGTGACATCGTCGAGCGTGACAATCGTATCTTCGGCTTGACGCTTACGCGAGACGAGCAACGTCTTATCACGGTCTTCTCCTTGAAGCTCGGCCGAGGCTTTGAACATTTCTTTGAACAAGTGCTGCAAGCGAGCCGTCTCGAAAGGACCAGGATTCGATGCCGCAATAAACTCTAACATTTCTCGTTCGCGGACTGGGTCGTACCGTTCGACGCCTTGCAGACGTTTCACTTTACCGATCTCGACAGCGAGCGTGCCGCGGCGGCTGAGCAAGTCGAGCATCTCACGATTCAACTCATCCATCTCGCGACGTAAACGATTCAATTGATCTTGTGGACTCATAATTACCCTCTCATTTCTAAGCCGTTCTTTCCAGAAACCTAATTATATCGAACTTTAACCGCTTTGTCATAGGGAAATGGGCTAGCGACACAAAATCAACAAAAAAAAGCGTCCGGATGGTCCGGACGCTCGATGCATTACTTGTTGCCGTTTTTAAGATTGTTTTTCAAGTCCTTTAATTCTTGTTTCGACTCATCGTCGAGCAAGTCTTTTACAGGGGCTTCGAAATCCGATTCATAGTCTTCTGACTGATCACGGCTGCTTGATGCTTCTTGTTTGTTCGCTGCCGATTTGTTTGTGTTTGCTTTGTTCGCGTTCGGCTTGCTTTCTGATGACTTCGGTTTATCAGATGAGGCATCCGTTTTAGCGTCTGCTTTCGATGAATCGTTTGAGTCGTTCGATTTTTTGGTTTCGCTCGACTGATCTTCTGAAGCGCGGTCGAGCTGTTCTTTCACTTCAGCTTCTGCCTCGGCTACGAGTTGATCGGCTTTCTCCATCGCTTCTTCGATTGACAACTCGTCTTCGTCGACTTGTTGCTTCAATTCGGCTGCTTCACGGGCCTTGTCTTTGACGAGGTTCAAGACAGGCGCTGCTTTATCGCTCGCCACTTTGATCCATTCACCAACGACCGGCTCTGCTTTCTCACGTACTTCTTTCGATTTGACCGTCAATCGCTCACGCGACGTCGCCGTCTTCTCGTCTAAATACGTACGCACTTCACGACCGCTCTTCGGTGATGTGAGGAGTGCCACGGCCGCGCCGATTACGCCGCCAAGAACGACACCTGCCAAAAATCCACCGCTCGGTTGTTGTTCGTTGTTATATGTTTTATTCTTGTCGTATGTCATCGTTACTTCCTCCTTATGATGGTTATGATTTGATTGTATCGTCTGTCGCAATCAACCCTGGTGAGACCGTTGTCGGTTCTTGTTCTTGTTTCCGGTCTCGACGTCCGCGACGACGTGATGGTCGTTCGTCAGAAGAGGTCTCTGTTTTATTTTTCTTAAATAATTCTACAGCGACAGATCCCCATCGTACCGCTTGGGCGATCTGTTCTTTATTTTCGTCTGCTGCCACGTGAACAGAAGAAGAAACCGTCCGTACCGACTCCGTCACTTCGTTGAGCGACGTGCCGAGCTCATCAAGCGCGTGAGCCACTGGTGCGAGCAATTCTGTTTTCTCTTCGACGTTATCTACAAGACGGTTCGTCTTATGTAAGAGCGCCGTCACTTCCATTGTGATTCCGTCTAATTGACGTTCTAAGTTTTCAGTCGTGTTGGCGACGCTGCCGAGTGTCCGATTGACGTTCGACAAGACACGTGCCAAGAAAAATACGAGTACGACAAATGCGAGTGCCGCGATGAGCCCTGCAATGCCTCCTAATGTGATTTCCATGCATCCATTCCTCCTGTTCGATAATATGGTGTTTTCATTATAGCACCATTATGACTGAAAAGATTTGTCACAACCTTTTTCGCCATCCGGTCTGATTATTCCTTTACCCGTTTTTATGTTTTCGATTACACTAAAATAGAAATAAATTTAAAAAAGTTAAAGGGGTGGACGTATGAGAGATCCAAGAATCACGCAACTCGCCGACGGATTGATCAATTATTCGGTCGAATTGAAGCCAGGGGAACGCGTTCTAATCGAAAATTTTGGTGTCGAGGAGTCGCTCGTCGAAGCGCTTGTCGAGAAGGCGTACGAAGCCGGGGGGCATCCGTTCGTCTTGTTGAAAGAGAGCCGTATTTTGCGTAAGCTCTACAGCGGAGCAAGCCGAGAGCAACTTGAGCTCATGGCCGACATCGAGCGCAAACAAATGCAAGCCATGGACGCCTATATCGGACTTCGGGCCGGTGACAACATTAACGAGTTATCAGACGTTCCGGCCGAGCAACAAAAACTCGTCGGGGCCACCATCGGTAAAATGCATACCGAGGACCGCGTCAAAGGAACGAAATGGGTCGTGCTGCGTTACCCATCCCCATCGATGGCGCAACTCGCCGGCAAATCGACCGAGGCGTTTGAGGACTTCTACTTCAACGTCTGCACGCTCGATTACGGCAAGATGGACCGGGCCATGGACGCACTCGTCACGCTCATGAACGAGACCGACCGTGTCACGATCAAAGGGCCAGGAACGGATCTCGGCTTCTCGATCAAAGATATCCCGGCCATCAAGTGTTCGGGTCAGATGAACATTCCGGACGGTGAAGTGTTCACTGCGCCGGTCAAAGACTCGATCAACGGCGTCATCACATATAACACGCCATCTCCATATCACGGCTTCACCTTCGAGAACGTGTCGTTGACGTTCCAAGACGGAAAAATTGTCAACGCGACGGCGAATGACACCGACCGAATCAATGACGTGTTCAATACGGATGAAGGCGCACGCTACGTCGGCGAATTCGCCATCGGCGTCAACCCGTACATCCAACACCCGATGAAAGATATCTTGTTCGATGAGAAAATTGACGGCAGCTTCCACTTCACACCAGGCCAGGCATATGACGACGCCTATAACGGGAACGACTCTTCAATCCACTGGGATCTCGTCAACATCCAACGTCCTGATTATGGCGGCGGCGAGATTTGGTTCGATGACGTATTGATTCGCAAGGACGGACGCTTTGTCGTCGACTCGCTCTTGCCACTCAATCCAGAAAATTTAAAATAACAAAAAACAAGCGTGCCGCAATCGGCACGCTTGTTTTCATTATAGCTTCGTCTTTTTGCCGAGCGCTGCCGACATCATCCAAATCTCTTTCTCGAGTCGCTCGATATGAGAGACGAACGTGTCTTCGATTGCTTCGTCCCCGTCTTCGAAGTTTTCCATCGCGTCTTGCATCTCTTGACGGATCTGTTTGAAGTCACTGATCACGTCCTTGATCATTTGATCGGTATCCGCATGGCGATCCCCTTCTTGCAACGTCGAATGTTCGAGATATTCTTTCATCGTCGCATACGGTTCGCCGTCATTCATCAAGAGCCGCTCCGCCACGTCATCGTACAGTTCAGCGACGAGGTTATACAGTTCCTCCAACTTTTCATGGTACGTGAAGAAGTGAGGTCCGCTAATGTACCAGTGGTAGTTATGCAGTTTGACGAATAAGAGGCCATAGTTGGCCACCTCTTTGTTCAATGTACTCAATGCGCCTTGGCTTGCCATCCTTAACATCTCCTTTTCCAAATTCAGTCGCTAATACTATTACCGTCTTGACTTGATGTTAAACACAAAAAAAGCGAACGGCATCAGCCATTCGCTCTCGATTCACGCTTCGAGTTGGACGTGATTCTCGTATTCACGTTGGTACGTTTGAATGTCTCCGGCTCCCATGAACAGGAGAACCGCGTCTTTATGTTGACTTAAGACACTGACCCCGCCCCGCTTCAAAACGTTCGCGCCTTCGATACGCGATTGCAAGTCTTCGATCGTGACAGTACCTTCTTGTTCGCGAGCCGAACCGAAGATGTCACACAAGTACACCACGTCCGCTTCGGCTAATGCCGCAGCAAAATCATCCATGAATGACTTCAGGCGTGTATACGTGTGTGGTTGGAAGATGGCTACAACTTCACGGCCGGCGTATTTTTTACGTGCCGCTTCGACTGTCGCGCTGATTTCCCGTGGATGGTGGGCATAATCATCCACTAACACTTGGTTTCCGAGCGTCGATTCGCTGAAACGACGTTTCACGCCGTTAAACGTCTCGAGGCGGTCTTTAACCAATTCTTTCGGTAAGTTCTCATAGTCACACGTCGCGATGACGGCAAGGGCATTCAAGACGCTGTGGTTGCCATATCCCGGAATGCGGAACGTCCCATAGAAGTCGTCACGCAAGTAAACGTCAAACGTTGTTCCGTTGTCCGTCGAGTTCACGTTCTCGGCACGGAAGTCGTTATGGGCACCGAAACCGTAATAGACGATTGGCACGTTTGCTTGAATGTGTTGCAGGTTCTCATCATCGCCACAAGCGATGATGCCTTTTTTCACTTGCTTCGCCATTTCTTGGAACGCATCGATGACGTCATCGAGACCCGAGAAATAATCCGAGTGATCGAAGTCGATGTTCGTCATGATAGCGTAGTCTGGACGATAGTATAAGAAGTGACGCTTGTACTCACATGCTTCGAAGACAAAATTCTTCGAGTCTTCGACCCCTTCTCCTGTGCCATCGCCAATCAAGAACGACGTCGGCTCGATGCCGCGCATGACGTGAGCCAACAGACCTGTCGTCGATGTCTTACCATGAGATCCCGTAATGGCGACACTCGTGTAGTGGTCGGCCAATTCGCCGAGAAACTCATAGTATTTGTATATCGTCAATCCGAGCTCGCGCGCTCGAACGACTTCAGGGTGATCGTCAGCGAAGGCGTTGCCCTGTACGACGATTTGCCCTTCGGTAATATTTTCAGGATCAAACGGAAGGATTTCAATTCCTTTGCGATTCAATGCTTCTTCAGTAAAAAATGCTTTGTCAACGTCCGAACCTCGGACCTCATTGTTCATGTCATTTAAAATTTGAGCTAAAGGACTCATGCCCGTTCCTTTAATTCCGACGAAGTGATAACGGTTCATCTGTAAATAGCCCCCCTAATTCATTGCGGTCTGTTGAAAAAATGCGACAAACCTTTGTCATTATAGCAAAACTCCAGGAGTCATGCTATTACAGATTATTGTTTTTTTTCGCCAAACGACGACTCTTATACATCGCCATCCGGTCTTGCGGTGTCATCATGACATTGAGCGGAGGGCCTTCCGCTTTATACGAGACGCTCATCGCAGGCGTCAACTCTTCTTCGTCAGACACTTCAATCGGTTCATCAGTCTGTAATGTTTTCGCAACATCTTCGACAACCGGGGCCCCCGTCTCAACCGGCGCATCGAGCGAAACGTCCTCTTCGGTCACGTCTTGCTTTTCTTCCCGGACGGCAATCTTCGATGATTTCAAATCGGTCGAACCCATGAACACAGAGGCGAACCCGCTCTCTACAATCGAGACTTCCCCGAGGAGCGGTTTAGTATCTTGTTCAGCTGTCTCGTCTTCAGAGAGGAGCGGGCTTTCCTCGATCGTTTCCATGGAAATAATCGTCTCTTCGCTTGGCGTATCCGCGTGCTCGGACACCATTTCCTCAAGCGTCTCCGCTGATGGCGATTCGTCCGCTGTGACATCGAGGTCAGGCTGTGACGTCGGCGCATCATCGACGATTGGCACGGATTTGTCTACTGAATCAACTACAGCTTCATCCACTGATTCCATCACGGATTCGTCTACTGACTCCACCACCGGTTCATCTACGGAATCAATTACCGGTTCGGTCTTAGGCTCAGGCTCTTCGATTGGCGGCACCGCTTCTGACACTTCCTCTACCGGGACGGCCACTCGCTTTGCTTGGCGGATCGCTGAATCGTCACGCGTCTCCGGAGAATGTTCAGTCGGCAGAATGATTTTCGGTTTCGGTCGGGCGTATCCATAAATCGGAGATGGCACATCCGACGGTACAAATTCATCCTTCGGCCCGGGCTTCGGTGCAGGCGCACCTTTCTTCCCTTCCTGGGATAGTTCGCGTCGAATTCGGTCTGCTTGTTGTTTTAATGAACGTTCATATGCATCCATACTTGATTCCTCGCTTTTTCACTCAATCCTATTTAGCAAAAAATCGGTCGAATTTAGCGACCGATTTCAAATGCTTTCCCTACTTCATATTCGTCATCCAATACGAGAATCCCTTTTTCTTGCGGTGCATCAGGTAAGTTCAATTCTCGCGCTGAACAAATCATCCCATGTGAACTTTCACCTCGTAACTTCGATGGACGAATGATTAAACCAGACGGCATGACCGCTCCCGGTTTCGCGACGACGACTTTTTGGCCGGCCGCGACGTTCGGTGCGCCGCAGACAATCTGGACATCACCTTGATCGGTCTCAACTTGACAGATCGACAATTTGTCCGCATCCGGGTGCTTCTCAGCTTCTTTGACGTAGCCAACGACAAATTTCGGGGTGAAGTCCACGCCCGAAAGCTCGGCTTCGATATTTTGTTTACGCAAGATGACGCCGAGCGTCTCAATCAACTCGGCCGTCAACTCGACCGGCCCGTGCCAGTCGCTGACGTCAAAATAATTACTGGCATTGAAGATGTTATAGCCATTGACTTTTCCCGTCGTCGATTTGACGATGGCGACATCATCTTTCCGTTCAACGACTTGGTGGTGGCGATCGCCTTCTCTTAACAAGACGATGAGGACATCGCCGATTCCTTCACGGTTATAAAAAGCATTGATTTGCATACGTAAAAACGCCCCTTCTTTCAAACTAGACACAACTAGTTTAGCAGATTATGCGTCCGTTGGTGGGTTCTTTTTTCCGACAATGAAAATTGGTTCGAGAACGCCGTCCTCATAATGGAAAGAAAGAGCCGTCACCGGAATCCGCCCATTCGTGAAAAAGTCGAACATGAGCTGTTGCATCGCATCATAACCTTGATCGTTGCGGATGTCCGCGATGATCATCACGTCCTGGTGCGGTACCCCGACGAGCATATCGCCTTCGATACGGCGCTCCATGACCCGCAAAAACTCATCATTTAAAATCCGTGACGCTTCATACCCGTCCCGAGCAGCCAGAAAATAGAACGTATTCCCGGCCACGGTATCTTCTTTTAAATCGGTCGGCAACTTCTTGACGTTGTCCCGTGCCAATTCGTCAAGACGCGTCAAAGGCATCCCGTCCAAATGCCGCTCTTCGATCAAGCGATAGCCGTTGCCCAAATCGAGTGCATAAAAGACAGCCGTCTCAGCTGTATGTGGCGTCATCGCGAGTGCTTCCCCACGCTTCGTCTCCGTCGAGAACGAGGCCGAACGGATGACAGGATAAATGTTGACTTCATTGCCAGCGAGTGTGACCGCATCGTCGGCCGAGAGCGCTGTCTCGATGTAGTCGACGACCTCTTCAATGGCGACCTCTCCCCGGACTTTCGCTTTCGCTACGAGCGGGGCGAGACGGATGTTGACGCCGAACCGGTCCGTGGACCGCTCGATGCGCAACACCTCGTTCTCACGGTCATACGAGGTCCGGTACCCTTCCGTAAACCGGCGTTCGAGATGGCGACGTAATTCATTCCGTTCCATCTAGCTCACCCTAACCCATGAAGGAAGGCTTCGACTTGCTCAGGCGTCTTCCGTTCGCGTCCGACATAGCGGTCGACTTCTTGTCCGCCATTGAAGGCGACAAAGCTCGGAATCCCAAAAATGTCGAGCTCTTGTGCGAGCTCCATCCAGTCGTCACGATCGACGTAGTAAAACGTCCAATCCTCGAACTTCGCTTCGATGTCTGGCATGAACGGATCGAGGAAACGGCAATCACCGCACCACGTCGCTGAAAACATCAAGATGCTCTTCCCTTGTTTTGCTTCTGTATACTCGTTCATCGTTGTCAATTGTTTCATGTTCACCACTCCTGTTCTTTTTTCCCCATTCATGATAGCATAAGTCCGTTGTCACATTCCGCTCTCATGTTTTATGATCATCGGGAGCGAAGACTACGTGAAAAAGGTGAAGTCATGACAAAATGGACACGTGAACAGTTGAATCCAGAAATGAAACATCCGCTCGAGCAACTCGTCGGCGTCATCGGCATGCTGGCGATTCTGCGCTACGGCTACTTGTTCATCGATACGGACAAGACGCGAGGCGAGATTTTAGTATGGCTCGTCGTCGGGTTCGCCGTGATTTACATACTCGAACGGGTCGGCAAACGTCTTGTGCGCAGGCTGCCCATCATTCGAAAACGGTTTTTACTCCCCGTCTATGTCGTCTTGCTCGTCTTATTCTTGGCGAGCTTCCGCGTCCCTCGTGAAACCGTCGAGACCGTCCGAACTCTTTTCGGTTGGTGAACGAAAGAGAGCGTCCCGCTTATTTGCCGGGACGCTCTCTTTCGTGTCGCTCAATATTCGATTTTCATATCGTTCGGCCGAATCCGATTGATCCGGACCAACACTTGATAGACCGCATAACTGAGCACTGCCGGACCGACAATCAAAAAGCCGAAGACGACGATGAACAAGTGCCAACTGAAGCCCATCGTCTCGAGCATGACAATCGGACCGACGAGTCCGCTTGTCCCCATCCCGGCACCAGCCGCGACGCTCTCGAGCTCGAACAACAGAATCGCGATCGGGGCGAGCACCGCCCCCGCTATCGTCGGCGGCAACAAGATCCAAGGATTCTTCACGATATTGCCGACTTGAAGCATCGAAGTACCAATCCCTTGGGCGATTGCACCGCCGATGCCATTGTCCCGATAACTCGTGATTGCAAAGCCAACCATCTGGGCGGCGCAGCCAACCGTCGCCGCGCCTGCCGCGATGCCACTCAAGCCGAGCATGAGCGCGATGGCCGCACTCGAGATCGGTGCCGTGAGCGCGAGTCCCATCAGTGTCGCGACGACGACGCCCATGAACAAAGGCTGTTGTTCCGTGCCCCACTCGATCCACGTCCCGAGCTGTGTCATGAACAAGCCGACATACTTACCGATATACGTTGCAGCCAAATAACCGACGCCAATGGTCGTGAACGGTGTGACCAAAATATCAAGTTTCGTCGATTTCGAGACGAGTTTGGATACCTCGACAGCGAGCAACGTCGCCACATAACTGCCGGCTGGCCCGAACTCGTAACCGAACGCCCCGACGACGAGCGCCGAGAACAAGATGAGCGGCGGTGCTTGAAGCGCATAGGCGATTGCAACCCCGATGGCCGGACCGGTCAAGCTGATGGCCACATCACCAATCTCGATGAGCGTCGACCCGAAACCGGACAGACTCGTTTCGAGCAATTGCCCACCCGCCGTCTTCATGATCAAGCCGATGATGAGCGTACTGAATAAGCCGAGTGCCATATAACTGAGTGCCGTCACAAAATAAAGCGACGGACTGAGCGTGATCCCTTTTTTCTTAAACATGGAAATCCCTCTTTCCTGTCTTGTCAGTCGTAAAGTTTCTGTCTTCACACTTTTATCAGTATAAGCGTTTCTCGGGAAATTTCAATATAAAAAACGTCACTACACGAGTGACGTTCTCCCTACCTTTAGCGTGAAGCTCGAAGCGTCTCCATCGTCGAACGATCGAGTCGTTTGACGAGCGCCTTGAGTAGCGCTTTCGCCGCATCATAGTCGTCCGTATGCAGAATCGAGGCGTGTGTATGGATGTAACGCGCTGCGACACCGATCACGGCCGTCGGGACCCCTTCCCCGCTCATATGGATGCGGCCTGCGTCCGTTCCACCTGGCGAGACGAAGTACTGCGTTTTGATGTTTTCATCAGACGCCGTGTCGAGTAAGAAGTCACGCATCTCTGGAGACATGACCATGACCCGGTCAAGGATTCGGACGAGCGCCCCTTCCCCGAGTTGGCCGAACTCCGTCTTATTGCCAGACGCATCGTTAGCCGGTGACGCATCGAGAACGAGCGCGACGTCCGGACGAATCATTTCGGCTGCCGTTTGCGCTCCACGGAGTCCGACTTCTTCTTGGACAGTCGCACCCGAGAACAAGATGTTCGGATGATCGGCTTTTGTCGTCTCTTCGAGCAACTCGACCGCCAGACCAACCCCATAACGGTTATCCCATGCTTTGGCCATAATCTTTTTCGGATGTTTGAGCGGCGTGAAGTCGCTTGTCGGCACAGCCGGAAGACCCGGACGGACACCCCATGACTCGGCTTCTTCTTTCGTATCGGCGCCAATGTCGATAAACATCTGTTTCATGTCCATCGGTTTACTCATTGCGTCCGGTCCGAGCAGGTGCGGAGGTGTCGATGCGACGACGCCCGGAATCAATCCATCGTTCGTCACGATATCAAACCGTTGCGCCATGAGCACTTGGCTCCACCATCCACCGAGCGGCTGTATGTATAGCATCCCGTTTTCTGTGATCCGGGTGACCATGAACGCGACTTCGTCCATATGTCCAGCGACCATGATGCGTGGTCCCGCCTCGTCCCCGACCCGTTTCCCAAAGATTGAGCCGATACCGTCCGTCATGACTTCATCGACATGCGGTGTGATTCGGTCACGAACAAACTGACGAACCTCTGATTCGAATCCAGGTGCGCCCGGAAGTTCTGTCAACGTCTTGAATAAGTCTCTCGTTTTTTGTTCCATTTCCATCCATCCCTTCAACCGTTCTTGTTTCATTATATACAGAACTTTTCGGCAGATGCGAATGGTTTTCGTTCCAATGGGGTACAGGTTTTGGTACGATGTACATGATAGCCATAGTTCAAGGGGAGGTAGTCATATGAAGAAAAGGTATTGGTTAATTGGGATCGGGGTTGCCATCGCGGCCGCACTTATGACGAAAAAAGTGTTAGATGAACGAAGCTTATCGGCCGAGGACGCGCTCGAGTACACGAAACGGGCATTCTCAGCCAAAGGTCACGTTCAAGGCGCATGGATCTCGGCATCACCTGAGATTTACACGTATGACGGACGTGAGTATGACGTCTTTAAAGGCGGCATCTCGGTTCTCGAGAACGACGAAGAGAAGACGTACCAATTTACAGTCGATTCAGAGACTGGCGCTTTACTTGAATATGCATGATGTGGGGTCGGCGATGACATTCGCCGACTTTTTTTGTTTAATCTGGGCGAAAGAGTGGAAAATTGAATATGGTACTTTTCAAACTCAAAAAGGAGTGATCCCACGTGAAGAAACTGATCGGTGAAGCAACCGAGCTCGTGTCACAAATGGTCGAAGGAATGGTCCATGCCCATCCTGAACTGTACGGTCGTGTGGAAGGTTTCAACGTCATCTGTCGTGCTGACGGGGCCAAGTCCGGAAAAGTCGGACTCGTCTCGGGTGGAGGCAGCGGTCATGAACCGGCCCACGCTGGTTATGTAGGTGACGGGATGCTCGATGCCGCTGTATGCGGTGAAGTGTTCACTTCCCCGACCCCGGACATGGTGCTCGAAGGCATCAAGGCGGCCGATGGAGGAAACGGGGTATTACTCGTCGTCAAAAACTATGCCGGTGACGTCATGAACTTCGAGCTCGCCGCCGAACTTGCGGACGCCGAAGGAATTAAAGTCGACCACGTCGTCGTCGCAGACGATGTCGCCATCTCGAACAAGGAAGACCGCCGCGGTGTTGCCGGTACCGTGTTTGTGCATAAAATCGCCGGTGCGGCCGCAGCGAGCGGGAAATCACTCGCCGAAGTGAAAGCGCTTGCGGAGAAGGTCGCGGCAAACGTTCGCTCGATGGGTATGGCTGTCGAACCTTGTTACATGCCGGTGAGCGGCAAGCCAGGTTTTGATTTGAATGAAGAAGAGATGGAAATCGGCATCGGGATTCACGGGGAGCGCGGCGTCGAACGGAAGTCGACGACGAACGTCGATGCCATCGTGGATGACCTGCTCGACCACTTGAAAAAAGAAGTGAGTCCTGGCGAAGTTGCCGTTATGGTCAACGGTATGGGCGGTACGCCCTTGTCTGAATTGTACGTGACGTATCACTTTGTCGCGAAAAAATTAGAAGATGCCGGCTACACGTTGAAACGGAAATACGTCGGCAACTATATGACATCCCTCGAGATGCACGGGTTCTCGATCACGCTCTTGCCGCTCGACGAAGAAATGATGGGTTATCTCGATGCACCGTCGGCGGCACTCGGTTTCAAACTCTAATCCAATGAATGAGGTGTTTATGCAATGTTGACGATTGATGGGTTCAAGCATGCATTACGACACGCCCAATCCGAGATTGAGGCGAACAAGGATACACTGACCGACCTCGACCGCGCCATCGGTGACGGAGACCACGGCATCAATATGTCGCGCGGCTTTGAAGCGGTCGTCGCCGTACTCGATGACGACTATGCCAGCCTTGGCGACTTGAGCAAGAAAGTCGGGATGACGCTCATGTCGAAAGTCGGCGGCGCAGCCGGTCCACTATACGGGTCGGCATTCGTCAAGGCTGCACCTAAGTTTGGTGACGCGACTGAGGCCGATTTCACGCTCGTTAAAGAAGCGCTTCTTGAGGCGTCGACAGCGATCAAGGCGCGCGGGAAGTCAGAGGTTGGCCAGAAGACAATGGTCGATGTGTGGGAACCGTTCTTGTCTGACTTGAGCGAGGCTGACGATTTTGATGCCAAACTCGACCGCCTCGTCGGCGAGACCGAAGATATGATCGCCACGAAAGGACGGGCATCTTATTTCGGTGAAAACTCACGCGGCACGGTCGACCCTGGCGCACTCTCGAGTTCCATCGTGTTGAAAGCGATTATGAAGGAGGTTGAGTGACATCGTAGAGCTCATCATCGTATCCCATAGCGCTAAAATCGCTGAAGGGATTCAAGACTTGATGAAAGAGATGGCCCCCGCCGTTCCGATCCATTTAGCGAGCGGGCTTGAGGACGGCAGCATCGGGACAGATGTGACCCGTATCCTCGAGGCAATCGAGGCCGTCGACAAAGAAGCGCTCATCTTATCCGATATCGGTTCGGCCACAATGAACGCAGAACTCGCTGTCGATATGTATGAAGGCGATAAAACGATTCAGTTCTATGACGGTCCGATCGTCGAGAGTGCCTTCGTCGCTTCCGTCTCATCCGGTAACGGCATGGATGTCGCTCAAATCGTCGAACAATTGAAAATGGCATAAAAAAAGAGCCTCGCGGCTCTTTTTTTAACGTGGGTTATCGTTTTTCTCATAAATCGGGTTCATGAACTCGGTCGTCGAGTAGAAACGTGGAACAACCACGAACAAGATGACTACCGGGATCGCGATTAAGAGTAGCAAAATCAACACAGGCAACCAATAGACAATTTGTTGTCCGAGCATGTCGATGTTCGCATCCGCAAATTCAGTCGCGCCTTCGACTTCTGCGAGGTCAGCTGTTGCGAGGATTTTGTTGTCCGTCGCATCATAGTAATGGAACTCGGTCTTACGTGTGATGAAGATGCCGTCACGGACCGTATCAATTTCAACGACCGCCGCAATGACTTCATTGCCATTCGAATGACGGAGCGTCTCTTCTTTTACGATTTCAGCCGTTCCTTCTTTGTAGTCATAATGCGTGGCTTTCAGATCCTCTTCAAGGGCGTCCAAGAACGCCTCGTTTGCCGAGGTATTAAGTGGTGCGATTGTTAGAATGAAGATTAGTGCAAGCAGGCTTGCCCATGCTTTTTTCAACATCCCCATGTTCCCCCTTCTCTAATTCCAGTTTAGCGTCATTCCTATTGTACCAAGAAGAAAGAAAAAAGTGTGAAGAAAATGCTATTAAAATAAGAAAAAAGCGTGTCAAATTTTCGGACGGAAAGCTGCCTCCATCCGGTAAATCGGTTGTCCCATGGCGCTGAAGCGCTCTTCGTACTCGGTGCGCACGTTATCCGCCGGCTCGTTCGCATGAAGATCAAGTGAAATATCTGTGAAGTACATGCCGTATTGGCTCATGCTTTCGAGCGAATATTCGAATAACCCCCGGTTATCCGTCTTGAAATGAATCTCGCCTCCGCGTGGCAACACAGCCTCGTATGTGGCGAGGAACGTTTTATACGTCAAACGACGTTTCGCATGGCGTGTCTTCGGCCATGGATCGGAGAAATTCAAATAGACGCGATCGACTTCACCGGCTTCGAAGTAGTCGACGAGTTGCTTGGCATCAACAGTCAACACGCGGACGTTTGGCATCGGTGTCTCGACAAGCTTTTGCACGATCGATACGGCGACGCTCTCGAATAACTCGATGGCGATGAAGTTGACGTCCGGGAACTGTTGGGCCATCCCTAAAATGAATTGCCCTTTCCCCGAACCGACCTCGATGAAGAGCGGATTGTCGTTCTTAAATTCTGCTTTCCAGTTCCCTTTTAACGTTTCGGGATGAGTGATAAAGACGTGTTCTTGAGCTTCCATATATTCTTTGGCCCAAGGTTTGTGACGTAAACGCATGTTTTTCCAACCTTTCGTTCAAGAAATGTTCAAGTTTATGCTGACTAGCCGCTTCGTGCGAGCAGTCCCCTTGCGATTATACACGAAATCATTGTTTAATGAACATGAATCATCCTTCACAAGGAGGTTATATCGATGAGCACGTTGGATCAATTTTTAATCTTTTATGCGGCCCCGCTGACGTTTTTCGGCGCCGTCATCGCCACGTTCGTTTGGGCGTATTTCATGAAACCTGATGATGTCTAATGCATATGGAAAGGGATGGCTCACACTCGTGATCCATCCCTTTTTTCATTGTGTCCGTTCATCTGCCTCATCGAGCAGTTCACGGAGCACGGTCAATCCTTCTGCCCGGGCGATACCGTTCTGTTCCCCATACAACGTGAGAACCGTCTGGGCAATCGCATACCAGTGCATCCGGTAATGGAGCTCTGACGTGTAACGGATGCCGTAATGGCTAAACCACGTCTCCCACTCCGCCTCATCGACATAACTGTAAACGACCATCGCCAAGTCAAAGGCACGGTCGGCGATGATGGCGTCATCCCAGTCGGTCAAATACAATAGACCCGTCTCGTCCTCGATCCAGTTATTATGGTTAAGGTCCGAATGGCAGACGACAAGTTCACGTTCGTCATCAATCGGTTGATGCATAGTGAGCCAACGGACCGCTTCATCAATCGTCACATCCGCCTCGTCTTGCTCATAGGCGGCACATTGCCGAAGCAATAGCGTCGACGTGACCGGTGTATGATTCAATTGCTGCAGCATGAATAATAGCTCTTTCGAATGATGAATCTTCCCAAGCTGTGCCGCCACATCAGACCGTTTCATATCGGTTGGCGATAGCTCACGACCTTCGATGAACTGTTGGGCACTGAGGACGTCGCCGTTGAACATCCGCTTCGTCCACAGCAATTTGGGGACGATGCCTTCGGCGGAAAGAATGGCTAAAAACGGGGACGAGTTCCGTTTGACAAAGATTTTTTGTTGGCGCGTCGTCGCTACGTACGCTTCGCCTGTAATCCCGCCTGCGGAAGCCACCGTCCACTCTTCACCGAGCGCACCGATTATATCTGAATACATATTCATCACGCTCAAATCTCATTAAGAATTACAAAGATACAATCACCATATTAACACGCGATAATCGTCATTGACAACGACTCGACTTGAATCTCACGCGGATTTCGTGCAATCGGGACGAGGCTCGCCGTTTCCCCTTGCACATAAACGTTCCAGTCTCCGTCGGCATGAAACGTCACGTCACCGAATGTTCCGTTCAAATAGACACGGACGCGTTGCCACGCATCGTAGGAATGGCTCGCCGTTAACTCATAGGCAATCACGCCTGGAGGCGACGGAAGGAACTTGAATTGCTCCACGACTTTCTGCCGACTATCGTAACGGAAACACGTATGACGGCGTCGCAATTTCAACAGCGTCTTCACAAATTCGACTTCACTCTGACGCTCGTCCCGCAAATCCCAATCGAAGTGATTGATTCGGTCCGGTGCGTTGTAACTATTTTCGACCCCTTGTTTCGTCCGACCAAACTCCTGGCCTGCATGGAGGAACGGGACGCCTTGCGACGTGATGACGATGGCCGTGGCGAATCGTTGCATCCGTAATCGCACCACCTCGTCCATATCCTCACACGATAAGAGCAATTTATCGTAGGTCGTGTAATTGTCATGCGCCTCGACGTAATTGATTGTATATTGCGGGCTCGGGAATCGTCCGACGGTGACGTTCGGGATTTGAACCGCTCCCGTGATGCACTCGCGAAGCTCCCATTCCCGCCATTCGTTACCAGAGACGAAACCGCGTTCGCGGTCATTGAACGTCGACCCCTTTAACGCGTCCCGCATCATGTCATTGAAGTGCCCGATTCGAGGCATAAAGGCGGCGTTATGGGACGAGGCTTTCAACGATGGGCTGAGCGGTGTCGCCAAATCCCATCCTTCCCCGTAAATCAAGATTGAACGATCAATCTTATCAAGCGAAGCCCGGACTTGATTCATCGTCTCGACATCATGGATTCCCATCAAGTCGAACCGGAAGCCGTCAACGTGATACGCCTCGGCAAAGAAAGTCACACAATCGACAATCATCCGCCGCATCATGTACCGTTCCGAGGCCGTGTCATTCCCAACCCCAGTCCCGTTCGCGACCGTCCCGTCATGTTCATAACGGAAATAGTAGTAAGGGACGAGCGCTTCGAGCGAGGATTGTTCACGGATAAAGACATGGTTCATGACGACATCGACGACGACCCGCATCCCGTGACGATGCAGTTCCTCGACCATATGAGCATATTCTAGAATTCTCGATAACGGCTCGGCTGGGTCTGAGGCGTAACTCCCTTCTAATCCGAACCAATGAATCGGGTCGTATCCCCAATTGTATGGCATCCGGGTCGCCTCATCGACGCTGCCGAAGTCATGGACAGGCAACAGTTGCAGATGGGTGACCCCGAGTTCTTTCAAATAATCGAAGCCGGCACTGTTTTCGCCGCTCGTTCTCACTCCGGTCTCGACGATGCTACCATACAAACCTCGCATCTGACTCATCGAGGACGGATGGCTCGTGAAGTCCCGGATGTTCAGTTCATAGATGACCGCATCGGTCGCTTTCCGAAGTGGCGGCCGTTCCGTCGGCGTGACATCGGCGGCGACATGCGCCTCGACATCGATCAATACGCCAAATTCGCCATTCAGGCTGACGGCTTTCGCGTAAGGATCGACGACCTCGTTCGTTTCGACCGGCGTCTTGACGTACAGTCGATAATAGTGACCTTCATAAAACCGAGGCACGTCGGCATGCCAGACACCACGGCTCTCTTTAGACATACGAAACCGCTCGATTTCACGATGTGTCGTCGAGTCATGGATGACGAGCCAAATCGAGAACGCGACGGGAGACCAAACGTATGCCTCGATCGAGTGTTCGGAAAAAGTGAGGCCGAGCGGTCCGTCATAGGCATAACGGCGTTCGAACTCGTCCGTATGCACGATTTCACGTGGCACGACGACAATCGTTTTATGTCCGGGGTGAAATACAGTATAGACCGCTTCAAGCGTGACCGGTCGCGCCAATCGGATATCTCGCTCAATCGTACCGGCCTCTGTCGTCCATTCATTGAGCACCACATAGTCGACCGGTCGACCGTTCTGTTCAATCTGTACCGGAACGGATTCATATTCGGCGATGACTTCCAGTCGAATCGTCTCGAACGAGAGCAAAGATGCCCGTTCAATCGTCACATGTGACGTCGTTTGCTGCTCTGGTGTGTGATGCATACGCGTTCCATCCTCTCCAACCTACTGGTCCAAAAATTGTCGAAACGGCATCTGGGCTGTCGCATCTAGTAGTTTCGACACATCTCGAATTTGTTGGGCTTTGACGATCGGTGCCCTCGTGTTCACTTGTTTCAGCCACGACTCATAATCAGAGCGTGAAATGAACTGAGTCGACCGTGTCTCGGGCACGTGATCGAAATAGCCTTCTGGGGCCACCGTGACTTTTTGGATGACCCCGTCATAGGACGGAAGAAACTGTCGAATGATTTCTTCAGTGCGCGTCAATGCAATGAGCGGATTGACTACACGTTTATTTTCCCCTTTGAGCGGTTGATGAATCCATGTCTTCTGCTTTGAGATGTGATAGATGCTCCGATCCCCGTCAAGCCATTCGACCAAATACAGATGTGACGGTCCGATGATAAGATGGCTCAATTCGACAGTTGCCCCGTTCCATTCGACAACTGGACGATACATGAAGAAGTGTTGGTCGTTCCATTCGGTCACCATCTTGCGATAACCGTATTCACGAAGGAACGGCAAGAACGGCATGTCTGCTTCGGTCGCCCCTTCACACGCGAACTGCAACTTCTGGATGTGGCGACGGTTCGCGAGGAGCGCCTGGAACTGCGTTTCCGAGAGCGGGGTCGGTTCGAGCTCGATACGTTCCGTTCGACGCCAAAATTTCCACCACGGGTTCTCAAACTCCATGATCTCGGGTGGATTCAACCGATTGGACTCATGCAGGCGGCGCATACGGGCGATATCGGACTCGACGTATTCTTGGAAACGATTGAACTGATCGAGCATATTTCGTTCATATTTAGATGTCACGTCAAAAATTTTAATCGGGATCGCCATGTGTCCTCCTCTGACCGCTGTAACGGAAATACTTCAACTGCCTCATAGGCAGGGGTGTGGTTCGGATTGATTCGATAAAGGATGACGGCTTCAATCGACTCTTCGATCTTGAACGTCGGGGGAATATATGAACTGATCGACCCGGTGTCCCACTTTTTGGCGAGCGTGACGTGCGGGACGAACGGTTTCCGGTCGAGTGACGCAATCTCTTCAGACAGCTTGCGCCGGAGCGTCCCGGTGAGCGCCGTCAATTCTGCAGACGAGTCCGGGACGATCGTCAACACTCGAGGACGATCTGGTCTCCCGAAGTGATCAATTTGTTGGAACGTCAGTGAAAACGGAGCCGTCACTTCCGTCACGTCACGCGTGATCTCTTTGACCGCCTCGACTTCATCATCGTCCAATGCGCCAAGAAACTGAAGCGTCAAATGGAATTCTTCCGGCCGATACGTCCGGCGATACGAATAAAACGGCAAGATGGCCCGTTGAACGCGTTCGAACTCCGCCTCATCCATCGGTAGCGCTATAAAGTAATGTGTCGACATCGGAATCATCCTTTCTCACGAAACCGTCTCAACCCTAAGAATAAAATCGCGCCAATCACACTGACGACTGTGTACATCCAAAATACACCGATAATGCTGTTCACTTCAATGATGATTCCGCTCAACTGATTGAACGCGGCCGTCGCCAAACCTGAAGTAACTGCCATATAGACGCCAATCGCCGTCGAGGTGACGTTTCGGCTGACAAGGCTTCGCACAAACTGAAGCGCGACCGGAATGAGCAGGCCGACGACGAGCCCTTGGACGATGGCGAGCAGCCAGACGACCCACAGTTCTGGTTCGAGTGCGAGCCAACCGTTGCGGAGCGCTGAAACTAACGCCGCTCCCGCAAGTACGTTGACCGTCCCAAGACGTTCAACGATTTGATACGCCACTTTCATGAACGGGATCTCACAAAGCACGGCCACTAAAAACAACGTCCCGACGAGCGTCGTCGAGCCGCCGATACTCGTCACGTATATCCCGAAGTAATAGTTGTTCGCATAGATTGGACCGAAGACGAGCATGCCCCCAATCAAAAAGGCGATGAACGGGGCGTTCCAGACGGCCGACCAAGCGAACGGGGCGACCGTCGTCGCGCGCGTTGCCACCGGTTCGGCAATCGTCCTTAGCACGATGCTACCGGCCACGAGTACGATGGCGCTGAGCAAAAATGTGCTCGCAAGCCCCCACGTCGTATCCGCGATTCGTCCCATCATGAAAACAGCGATAGCGAAACCGGCCGATCCGAATAGACGGATGGCTCCATAATCAATTTTGACACGGGCCGTATAATCGAGCGTCATCATATCGATAAGCGGGATATGCGCGCATTGGAACACCGACCAGGCGACCATCAAGAGCACGATCCAAACGTAATCGGTCGCGAACAAGAACGTGATGGAAAGGGCGGCCGCCCCGATCATGGCGATACCGAGCCACGCCCGGACACGGCCCGTCCGATCGGCAAGCATGCCCCATAACGGCTGGACACCAATCGAGAGGATCGGCATGATGGCGACAATCGTCCCGACCTGACCCGGAGACAAATCAAAGCGTGCCTGCGAGAAGAAAAGTGCCATGTAAGGAATGAGGGCCCCTTGTGCGAAAAAGATAGCGACATACATTGATTGAAACGATAGTTTTTGTTGGTTCACTGTAAACTTCCTTCCTAACAGACAGAGAGCCGACCGAATCAGTCAGCTCTCACGGATTATTATTTAGCGAGCTCATAAATCGCTTCCGCATAGATGGCGGCGGCGCGAAGTAAATCTTCAATTTCCATGTATTCATCGACTTGGTGCGCGACATCTTTCGCTCCTGGGAACAATGCGCCGAAGGCCACACCAGCCTCGAGCGAACGGGCATACGTTCCTCCGCCGATGGCCATCAAGTGTGCCGATTCGCCGGTTTGACGCTCATACACATCCGCCAACGTTTTCACGAGCGGATGGTCTTCGGCCACGTGGTGCGGCGGCATGTGGTGACGCGTCGACAGTTCGAACCCGAACGACAAGGCGATCTCTTTCAAGTTTTGCAATCGTTCTTCAAACTTCGCGGTATACGGATAACGGATATTGACCGTCGCCGTCCGCTCTTCGCCCTGATAGCGGAACACGCCACCGTTAATCGTCAAGTCACCGGTCTCGTCGGTCGCTTCGATGCCGAGCGAAATCCCGCGTGAGTCAGCAAAGACGTGGCGGATGAACTCGATGTAGCGCTCCCCTTGAATATCGAGTGGAAGCGTCAGTAGGAACCCGGCAAGTACGTAGGCCGCGTTCACACCATTATCCGGCTCCATCGCATGGGCGGCGACACCTTTCATCGTGAACGTATACGTCCCCGCGTCCCATGTGCACGTCCCGTCGGCCTCATATTTCGCAAGGTAGGCCTCAAATTTTTCTTCGAGCACATCTTCTGTCTCGAGTACCGCGGTCGCGAAATCTGGGACCATGTTCGGACGTTCTCCGCTCACGAACGAGACCAAGTGATGTTTCGAGCCGGGTACGCGCTGAATTGGGAGTTGCTTCAAGACACCGTCATACAAACCTTTTTCCGCGTTAATAATCGGGAAATCAGCATCCGGTGCGAAACCGTATGTAGGCATCGCTTCCTGCTTAAAATATTCACGGACACAGCGCCATTCGCTCTCCTCGTCACAACCGGCGATGAGTCGGACACGTTTCGATAGCGGCAACCCGAGTTCTTTCACGATGCGCAACCCGTAATAAGCAGCCATCGTCGGACCCTTATCGTCATTGCTGCCGCGGGCGTACAGTTTCCCGTCCGCGACCGTCGGATTGAACGCCCCATACGTCCATCCGTCTCCGGCCGGCACCACGTCTAAGTGGCAGAGGATCCCAACGATTTCTTCGCCTGACCCGTACTCCAAATGGCCAGCGTAACCGCCGACATCTTTCGTCACGAATCCGTCACGCTCTCCTAACGCAAACATATAATCGAGGGCACGGCGGACTTCAGGACCAAACGGCTCGTTCGGTCCGGCCTTGTCTTCATCGAGGACGCTCGGGATTTGTAACAACCCTTTTAAATCTTCTAAAAACGCGTCTGTTCGTGCGTCGACTTCTTGTCTCCAATTCATCTCAATCTCCCCTTTGCGAATGTTCTCTCCCTTATTAGTATATCCAAATGTTAGAAAGACGAACATTCATTTCGAAATTATTTTTTCGTTCGTCTTTTAGAAGTTTTATTATCCATTTACACGATGTTCATTCGATATTTACGTTCCTAACATGTTCTTTACATTTCGATTGTTCGTTCTTTTCACTTGCAATTCTATTTGAGAGCGGTATACTAAAGGTGTAATTTTAGAAAATAACAATTTCATATTTCATTTGTCGTCCGTAGGTTTTGTCTTTCATCATTCTACGCATTGGGAGGTCATCCAATGAAAGGTTCAACAGATCGTATGCTAACCCGCATCAAGTCCATTTATTTGTTCATTAACGAAAGGGAATGCGTCACCACTTCAGAACTAGTAGAGGAGTTTGGGATCACGTCACGCACCGTACAACGTGATTTGAACGTTCTTGAATACAACAATCTGGTTGAAAGTCCGAGTCGGGGCACGTGGACGTCATCGAAACGTTCGCTCAAGACGGCAAATTGAATAACAAGTTACAAGGGATTCCGCACGCGGGTCCCTTTTTTTGCACAAAAAAAGTACGTGCCGATTGACACGTACTTGCGAATCATATGAGGAACAAGTCGACTTCCGGTGCTGTCAACTCACGGTATGCACCAGGTTCAAGCGTCGGATCGAGTTCGAGGCCACCGATTTGGACGCGCTCGAGCCGTTCCACATGTTTTCCGACCGCGGCGACCATCCGTTTCACTTGATGATACTTCCCTTCCGAGAGCGTCAAGCGAATCGTCGAGCGGCGCCCGGACTTGCTGAGCAGTTCAAGTCGTGCCGGTTTCGTCGTGTAGCCGTCCTCGAGTTCGACGCCTTCGGCGAAGCGACGGACATCATCTGCCGTCATCTCCCCATCGACTTCGGCGATATACACTTTGTCGACGTGTTTACGAGGTGACATGAGCGCGTGATTGAACGCCCCATCGTTCGTCAATAGCAACAGGCCGGTCGTATCTTTGTCGAGGCGTCCGACCGGGAACAAATCGTAATGGGCATAGGCCGGGTCGATTAAATCGACGACCGTCGACTCGACTTTGTCCTCGGTCGCACTGATGACACCAGCCGGCTTGTTCATCATCAAATAGACGAACGGTTTGTACTCGACGACTTCCCCGTGCACGGTCACACGTTCCGCCTCTAAGTTGATTTGTCGTTTCGCATCTTTGACGGGCTGGTCATCGATCCGGACGGCCCCTTGTTTCAATAAAGTCTTGACGTCTTTACGCGAACCATATCCCATGTTCGCCAATAATTTATCAATTCGCATTATGCTTTCCTCCGATATTGGAATCGTTTCCCTAGTAGTTTTCCGGCCAAGTGACTTCTCCAACCGAGATAGCCGTATACGACGAGGCCGATTCCGAAACCGACGACCGTAGCCAATATATCGTTCCCCCAGCTCGGCTCATCTCGGAGCGTGACGAACAACGAGCCGTATACCGCGATAAACATCGCCCCACCCATGGCAAACATGAGCATCGTCCGACGCAACAATTGCTTATACGGGAACTGGAGCGTCCGTTGAATTTTCCACACCATGAGGATGATCGCGACAATATAGCCGGCGATCGTCGCGTAACCGGCGCCGATGCCGCCGAGCGCATAGACGAACGGTACGTTGAGTGCAGCTTTCGTCAATAGTCCCATCGCCGTCGCGAAAATCGTGAAGTACTGACGATTGATCCCTTGCAGGATGGCCGCTGCCACCGAGTAATAGGCCAGGAAGAACGCACTCGGCGCATAGTGGAGCAAGTAGACCCACCCTTCCCGGTCACCCGGGAACAGTGTCCCGAACAACGGCTCGGAAAGGGCGACCAACCCGATGACGGCCGGGATGGTGACAAAGAACGACACTTGGAAGATGTGGTTCACTTGATTACGGACTTTATTCATGTCGCCGTGCGTGAACGATTTCGTGACGAGCGGAATCGTCGCCATCGACACACTTGCCGCGATCGAGACCGGAATCAAGACGATCTTATGGGCGTTCCCGGTCAAGAATCCAAAAGCGGACGTCGCTTCAGCGACTGACTTGCCCGAGTTGAGCAACGTGTTGACCATCGTCAACTGGTCGACGAACTGATAGAGCGGCGTCGACAAGCCGACCATGACGATCGGGATCGAGTAACTGAGCAACTCGAGCAAGAGCGATTTCATCGAACGGACTGGCGTACCGGCCGGATTATCCGTCTGACGATGGATGTCTTTCCGTTTGCGCCAATACATGGCGAGCACGACGATACTTCCGATCGCCCCGATAAAGGCGCTGAACGTCGCGATCGTCACGGCGAGTACTTTCAACCCGTTCAACTCGGTCGTCGCCACGGCAGCGGTCCCACCGAGCGAGTCGGCGAGCGGACGAATGAGTGCCGAGTCCGAGAAGACGAACAAGACGAGCATCGTTCCGCTGAGCAGGAACATGATGCGGACGATCTGTTCGATGACTTGCGAGATGGCCGTCGGGGCCATGTCCTGATGTCCTTGGAAATAGCCGCGCACCATGCTCATCGCTGGGATGAGCAGGAGTGCGAAACTGACGCTACGCGTGACGAGCGTCAACGAGTCGATATATTGCTGATTGTTCTCCGAGTTGCGGACCATGAGTTCTGATAACCACGGTGCTGAGAAAAACAGTAATAAAAAAGCGACGACTCCGGTCACGAGCATCAGCTTCATCCCTTGACGGAACAAGCGCTGACTCGTGCCATATTCACCGAGCGCGTTATACTTGGCGATAAATTTTGAGACGGCGACAGGAATCCCCGCCGTCGAAATGGCGATCATGAGCGCATAATAGGTGTAGGCCGCCTGATACAGCGTGACGCCGGCAATCCCGACCATCGCTTGGAAGGGAAACGTATAGAGCAGTCCGAGCGCACGCGAGATCAAATTTCCGGCTGATAAGAGCAGCGTGCCTTTGACGAAGGACTCCCGTCCTGAATCTTGTTTGACGCTTGATGACATGAGATACCTCCATCTATTCTTTCACAACTAATGTACCTAGTTTTACAAAACAACCGTTTCTCATTATACTCTTACTGTTGCAGATAATAAAGTTACGAACCGTTAAAGTTTAGATTGAGAAGAGAAACGAGGGATACCATGATGAAAGATGTCATCGTCATCGGAGGAGGCCCAAGCGGCCTGATGGCGACCTACGCCGCCGCCAAAGCCGGAGCGAACACGCTCCTGATTGATAAAGGTTCGAAGCTCGGACGCAAGCTCGCCATTTCTGGCGGCGGGCGCTGTAACGTCACGAACCGCAAGCCCGTCGACGAACTGATTCAGTTCATTCCGGGGAACGGACGCTTCTTATATAGCGCCCTCGCCCAGTTCGACAACCAGTCGATTATCGACTTGTTCACCGGGTTCGGCATCCCATTAAAAGAAGAAGACAACGGCCGGATGTTCCCAGTGACGGACAAAGCGCAAGATGTCGTCAACACGCTCCTCGGCGCCATCGACGCACTCGGTGTCGAGATTCGCAAAAACGCGAAAGTGAAGACGCTCCATTTTAATGAAGCAAACGAGTTTGAAGCGGTCGAACTGGAGGACGGCGAACGCATCGAGGCAGGCGCCTGTGTCATCGCTGTCGGCGGACAATCTGTCCCCCACACCGGCTCGACCGGCGACGGATATCCGTGGGCTGAGAAAGCCGGGCACACGATCACGGAACTGTTCCCGACCGAGGTGCCGATTTTGTTGAACGATGCCTTTATCGGCACGAAACAGCTTCAAGGGCTGTCGCTCCGGGACGTCGCCCTCACCGTCCACGGCAAAAAAGGCAAACCGATCAAGACACACCGTGGCGATATGATATTCACGCACTTCGGCATCTCGGGCCCGATCGCCCTCCGGTGCAGCCAATATACGATTAAAGAGCGCAAACGCAGTAAAGAGCGCGTCGTCGCCCTCTCGCTCGACTTGTTCCCGGACATGGCACGTGACGAGCTGTATCAAGAGCTCTGGAACCAAGTCCAAGAACAACCGAAACGGGCCGTCAAGAACGTCTGGAAAGGGTTTATCCCGGAACGGATGCTCGACCTGTTGTTGGCCGACCTCGCTTTCGGTGAAGAAGACGCGAGTCAGTTGAAGAAGCAATCGGTCATCGATTTTGCGACACGACTGAAGACGTTTGAGCTACATGCGACCGGGACGCTCGATTTCGATAAAGCGTTCGTCACGGGCGGCGGCGTCTCTGTCAAAGAGATCGCCCCGCAGACGATGATGTCGAAGAAAGCGGACGGCCTGTTCTTCGCCGGCGAGGTGCTCGACATTCACGGCTATACAGGTGGTTATAACATCACGGCCGCCTTCACGACCGGGCATTGTGCCGGGTCGCACGCCGCAGAATTTGCTGTACGTACAACCGTATAAGAAAGAGAGCCTATCGCGCGCGATAGGCTCTCTTTTTGGTGTCACTGTTTCGCTTCAAGTTGGCGTCGCACTTCCGCCTCGAGCTCTGGCTCGGGTGGCAACCAGCCTTCCGGCTTCATGACCTTATTGTCTGACGCGCGCAGGATCGGCTTACCATCCGGACCGAGCTTCGCCATATTGGCGCGCTGCACGATCTCGAACAACGGCACCGGGTCGAGCCCGAGCTCGACGAAACTGCCCATCACGAAATAGAGGGCGTCCGTGAGCGCATCACCTTGTCCGACGAGTCGCTCGACGTCATTTGTCGGTGGGGCGTCCTGGAGCGATTTCTGAACCGCCTGTTCGAATCCTTGTTGGAACGTGGCGACGGCTTGCAGGAACTCTTCCTCGTTCCGTGCCGATTGATGTAAAAATTCGACGACGGCCTCTTCTGCCGTCCAGACCGAACGTTTGACGGCCCGCTCTAACTCGAGCGGCTGTGGAGCACTTGCTTCCGGGTGCCCGAACGTCTCATGGAATTGGCGAACTTCTTCATAGAAATAGCGTTTGCTCATATGATCCTCTCCTATCAGTCGACCGAGACGAAGTCGTCAAGGTCGAACACATCTGGTCGCACGATGGCGAAAATTTCATTGTCTTGTAAAAACATACCGGTCGACCCGTACACACGAGGAGTGACCATCTGTCCGTTCATCGTCCCTTCATCCGGGTTGATCGTGTAGAGGACGAGTTCTTCTGAATCGAGGACGTAAATGCGTCCCTGGCGTTCGACGAGGCCGACACCGCGGAAGTTCTCGAACTTCTGTTGAATCGAGGCGCTCATCCCTTCGGTCGTGAGCGGTTTTCTCGACTCGATGGCCCACTCCGTCTCAGGTGCTGGCGTTTCTTCGGCGTCTGCCTCATCAGCCGTGGTCGCCGTATCGGCGTCTGAATCCACTTCGGTCGTCGCATCCGTCTCGGTCGCATCGGCTGTTTCTTCTGTCTCTGGCTTCGCTTCAGCGTCGGTGGCCGTCTCATCCTCGAGCGTCCGTTCTTGGACGTATAACAGTTCCACATCCGGCGTGTCCGCCAAACGGCTCATGATGATCAGTCGTTTCGTCTCCTCGTCATAACCGAGGCCGAACAATCGGTCTGTCGAGGCGATTCCTTTAATCAATTTGCGTCGTTGTTCCGTCCACCGGCCTTCTTCACGCTCGATTGTCACGAGAACCCCATTCGCCGTGACGGCATAAATCTTGTCCTCGGAAATCATGCGCATACCGATGAACTCGCCGAACCGGTAGGACTGTCCTTCGTTGCTGAGGATGAGTGACGCGTTCACGCGATTGGCGTTCCCGCTCACTTCGAAAAACTCTTTATTTTTCGTCAAGACGAGATATGACCCGATCGTGTCACTATAGTACACTTCGTCGAGCTGTTGAATCTGTTCGAGGGCATCGGTCGTATCGATATCCTCCTCGTCCGGCGAAGCTTCGACGGGAGGTACAGATGTCGCTTGGTGACTCGTTTGAATCTCTATTTTTTCAAACGTCGAGGCGATTTGGCTTTGAATATCCTCGTCCGAAAAGACGAACACATAGCACAAAATCACGCCGACGACGACGGCAAACAGCGTCGTATATAGTACGTAAGAACGTTTCATGGACGTTTCGTCCCCTTTACATGCAGTATCGCCCTTTAGTGTAACAAACCCGCCCCGAAAAGAAAACGACATCATACAAAAGAAAGGAACGTGTGACAATGTCACACATTCCTTTGCTTATCCAACGACGATATTGACGAGCTTACCTGGAACGACGATCACTTTGCGGACCGTCTTCCCTTCCGTGAACTCTTGAACGCGTTCGTTCGCGAGCGCATCGGCCTCGAGCGCTTCTTTCGAAGCGTCGCGGGCCACGTGCATCTTCGCACGAAGCTTGCCGTTCACTTGGATGACGACTTCAATCGTGTCGCTGACGAGTTTCGACTCATCAAACTTCGGCCATGCCGCATACGTCAAGTCTTCCGTCATGCCGAGACGCTCCCACAACTCTTCGGCCAAGTGTGGCGCGACCGGGGCGAGCATCTTAACAAAGTTGATCATTTCTTGTTTCGGAAGCGTGTCTTGTTTGTACGCTTCGTTGATGAAGACCATGAGTTGCGAAATCGCCGTGTTGAAACGGAGCGCCTCATAATCTTCTGTCACTTTCTTCACCGTCTGATGGTACGTCCGTTCGAAGTCGGCAGTCGGTGCGACGTCTTGAAGCTCTGTCTGATCGAACAAACGCCAGACACGGTCAAGGAAGCGACGAGCGCCGTCGAGACCGTTCGTCGACCAAGCGATGGCCGCATCGAGTGGGCCCATGAACATCTCGTAAAGACGAAGCGTGTCGGCTCCGTGCGACTTGATGATGTCATCCGGGTTGACGACGTTCCCTTTCGATTTCGACATCTTCTCGTTGTTCTCACCAAGGATCATCCCTTGGTTATAGAGTTTTTGGAACGGCTCTTTCGTCGGGACGATGCCGATATCGTAGAGCACTTTGTGCCAGAAACGAGCGTAGAGCAAGTGTAGGACCGCGTGCTCCGTACCACCGATATACAAATCGACCGGAAGCCAACGCTTCAACTTCTCTGGGTCCGCGATCATGTCTTCATTGTGCGGATCGATGAAGCGAATGTAGTACCAGCAGCTGCCGGCCCATTGTGGCATCGTGTTCGTCTCGCGACGACCCTTCTCACCCGTCACTGGATCCGTGTACGTCAACCACTCGTCTGCGTTCGCAAGCGGCGATTCACCCGTACCCGACGGTTTGATTTCATCGATGATCGGGAGTTCGAGCGGGAGGTCTTCGACCGGGACCGTCTTGAGCGTGCCGTCTTCCATATGAACGATTGGAATCGGCTCGCCCCAATAGCGCTGACGGCTGAACAACCAGTCGCGGAGACGATACGTCGTCTTCGCACGGCCAGTGCCGGCAAGTTCAAGCTCTTCGATGATCTTGGCGATCGCGTCGGCTTTATTGAGACCGTCCAAGCTACCTGAGTTGATGTGGACGCCATCCTCGACGTAAGCCGCCTCATCCAAGTTGCCGCCGGTGACGACTTCACGGATTGGAAGGTCAAACGTCTTCGCGAACTCATAGTCGCGCTCATCATGTCCAGGAACGGCCATGACCGCACCTGTACCATACGTTGACAACACGTAGTCAGCAATCCAGATTGGAAGCTTCTCACCATTGACCGGGTTGATCGCGTAAGCGCCAGTAAACACGCCTGTTTTCTCTTTAGCAAGATCGGTCCGTTCGAGATCTGTCTTTTTCGAGACTTCTTCGACGTACGCCTCGATGGCGACGGTTTGTTCCGGTGTCGCGATTGCTTTCACGAACGGGTGCTCCGGTGCGAGCGTGACGTATGTCGCGCCGTAAAGTGTGTCCGGACGTGTCGTGAACACCGTGACGACTTTTTCGTGACCGTCGACTTTGAAATCGACTTCTGCCCCGACCGACTTGCCGATCCAGTTGCGTTGCATCTCTTTGACGCTGTCTGGCCAGTCAAGCCCTTCTAAATCATCGAGCAACCGCTCTGCGTATTCCGTGATGCGGAGCACCCACTGCTTCATCGGGACACGGTAAACCGGATGGCTGCCGCGCTCTGACAAGCCGTCGATGACTTCTTCGTTGGCGAGTACCGTCCCGAGGGCCGGGCACCAGTTGACGGCGACTTCATCGACGTAGGCGAGTCCGCGGTCATGGAGCTGTGTGAAAATCCATTGCGTCCACTTGTAGTATTTCGGGTCGGTCGTGCTGATTTCACGATCCCAATCGTATGAGAAACCGAGCTCTTTCAACTGGCGGCGAAATGTGCCGATGTTGCGCTCTGTGAACTCGCGCGGGTCATTCCCTGTGTCGAGGGCATATTGCTCGGCCGGAAGACCGAACGCGTCCCAACCCATTGGATGGAGAACATTGAAGCCTTGCATCCGTTTCATGCGGGCGATGATGTCCGTCGCCGTGTAACCTTCCGGGTGACCGACGTGAAGGCCGGCTCCTGATGGATATGGGAACATGTCAAGGACGTAGAAACACTCCTTGTCCGGGTCTTCTGTCGTCCGGAATGCATCTTTCTCGTCCCAACGCTTTTGCCATTTCGGCTCGATGTCTTGATGTTTAAAATAATCCAAAATTCATCCCCCTCTGCATAATAAAAAGCCTTCCGCCCCGGTAATGGGACGAAAGGCTTGAAAGCTCTCCGCGGTACCACCCATGTTGCATTTCTGCCACTTGAGACGCCGGTAACGAGGCGTAACTCCGGTTCACCCTACTGTTCGTTCAGGCGAACTGCTCCAAGGCGAGTTCTCGCAGTCCATATACCGGTTCACACCACCCACCGGCTCTCTACAAATACAGACGTCACGATACTATTCCTCTTCTACGCATGTGTATGATCTCACTCGTTCATTTTAGCCCAATCTGTTTTAGAGCGTCAACTTGATTTTTCAGGCACTCGGATGTCTTTCATGAAAATGAAGAACGCGAGCGCGATGGCCGTGAGCAAGAATAGCATTGTGAAGACGGCACCGATGCCGAATACGTCATAGACGAGGCCCGATAAGGTCGGGCCGATCATCCGACCGACCGAGGCCGCGATATTGACGAGTCCTTGGAACTGTCCTGCTTTCCCCGGCGGTGCGAGTTTCGCGGCAATCGTCGGAACGGCCGGCCAAATGAACATCTCCCCGATCGTCATGACGACCATCGCGACCATGAACATCGTAAAGCCCCCCGCGAACGGAACGACCGCGAAGGCGGCGAGGAAAATGACGGCGCCAACGATGAGTTGTTTCTTCAAATCGTCTTCAAAGTAACGAAGTGCCCGGTTGAGGAGCGGTTGAGCGAACACGATCAAGGCGCCGTTCACCGTCCAAAGGAGCGAATACTGGCTGATTGTCACGCCGAGGTCTTTCGAATGGACAGCGATCGTGCCTTGCCACTGCACGTAAACGAACCAAAGGGCCGCGTAACCGATGGCGACGAACCACATCGATTTCATCGTCGCGCCGGACAACGTCGTCGCCGCAGCCTCAAGCTGCGATTGGACGACCGGACGGGCCGGGTCTTTCAAATAACGGAGCCCGAACAAGAGGACGACGACGAACAAGACCGATAAGAAGAAGTTCGCGTAAAAGATCAACTCGATGTCGATGCGCGCGATTTGCCCGCTCATCGCCGTCCCGAGGGCGACCCCCACGTTTTGAGCAACATAGATCGCGTTGAACGAACGGCGTCCGCCTTCCGGCCAGATCAAGCCGGCGAACGCGTACACGGTCGGGAAGACGAGGCCACCCGAAAACCCAATCAACCCAAGCCAGCCCAAGTAACCGAGGAATGTGGCATGAAACAACAAGAAACCGAGCGAGCTCGCGAGCAACAGCCCGACCGCGAGGATGAGCGTCCGTTTTCCGCCGATCCGGTCAAACAGCGTGCCCCCGATATAGTTCCCAGCGATGGCGAGCGCCGAGTTGACGAGGAGGGCAATACCTGCAAGCGTCATCGATTCGCCTAAATATCCATTTATATAGAGTGTGTTAAATGGCCATAAAAAAGACGCCGCCGTTGTATTGAGCGCCATCGCAATGACCAAAATCCATACCGAAATCGGCATTTTATTGTTCATACCAGTTACTCCTTTCATTCCCGTTTAACGATAAAAATTCGGCACGACGGCCGAATCAAGAATAAGTCCTTCTCCAAGCTAACGGAACGCCCCATAACTGTCAAGAAAAATTACTTATTATGAAGTAATCACGAGGAGAGCTTGTGATAGCATGAGCAAAGAAGGAGAGGATATTCATGCAACATCCATTTGGTGATGCCAGATACCATAAATTAAATGAAGCATATCGCCGTGAGTTCGGCGGGAAAGTATTCAAGGTACCGCTCGACGGCGGTTTCACTTGTCCGAACCGGGACGGGCTCGTCTCGAAGGGCGGCTGTACGTTCTGTTCGGACGACGGCAGCGGTGATTTTGCCGGCAACGCCTGCGATCCGATCCCGGTCCAATTTGCCGAAGTGAAGGCACGGTTGCATCGGAAGTGGAAAGAAGCCCGCTACATCGCTTACTTCCAAGCGTTCAGCAACACGTATGCCCCCGTCGCCCGGCTCCGGGAATTGTTCGAGCCTGCCCTTAAAGAGGAAGGTGTCGTCGGTCTATCGATCGCGACCCGACCGGACTGTCTGCCGGACGACGTCGTTGACTATCTCGCCGAGTTGAATGAGCGGACGTCCCTCACGATCGAACTCGGCCTACAGACGATTCACGATGTGACAGCGAAAAAAATCAATCGTGGCCATGACTACAAGACGTTCCTCGAAGGTCTCGCCAAGCTCCGCCGACGCAATATAAACGTGGTTGTCCATATCATTAACGGTCTCCCTGGCGAGACGACAGAGATGATGCTCGACACGGCGCGAGAAGTTGCTAAAATGGACATACAAGGAATCAAGATCCATTTGCTCCACGTCTTGAAGCACACGCCGCTCGCCCGTCAGTACGAAAAAGGATTGCTCGAGCTCATGGACGAGACGACTTACGTCTCCCTCGTCTGCGACCAGCTTGAGACGTTACCGCCCGAGATCGTCATCCATCGGTTGACCGGTGACGGGCCACCGGATCTGTTGATCGGTCCGACGTGGAGCCGGCACAAGATGGCCGTCTTGAACGCCATCGATGCCGAACTGGTGCGTCGTGATTCCTTCCAAGGAAAAAAGAAGGATGAGAGCCATGGGATTAATGAGAGTCTTACCGTTCGCGAAGTACCTACTCCGTGAACACGTCACACCTGGTGCCGTCGCCATCGATATGACGGCCGGCAACGGGCACGATACATTGTTTTTAGCCGAACTCGTCGAGGCGACGGGACACGTCTACGCGTTTGATGTCCAAGCAGCGGCGGTCGAGGCGACACGCATTCGCATCGAGGAAGCAGCATTGACTGACCGCGTCACTGTCATCCACGACAGCCACGACACCGTCCGAGAAATTGTAGCTGACGAGACACGCCCGATCACAGCCGCCGTGTTCAACCTCGGTTATTTACCAGGAAGCGACAAGTCGGTCACGACGACGGGCAATACGACCATCGACGCCCTCGAGCAACTGCTCGACGTCATGGCCGTCGGTGGTGTCATCGTCGTCGTCATCTATCATGGCCATGATAGCGGCAAAATCGAGCGCGATGAGGTGCTCGCCTACGTCGAGGCACTCGATCAAAAGCGGGCCGGCGTCCTCCGTTACGGCTTCATCAATCAAATCAATCATCCCCCGTTCATCGTGGCGATTGAAAAACGTGCATGAAAACAGGCGACTCGAGCGAGTCGCCTGTTTTGTCATTCTCGAATCAATTCATAAAAGGTGATGAGCGTCTCCGCGAACTTCGTGTTCAGTCGTTCATAGCCGAAATGCGGGAAGCCTTCGAGCCGGCGAATGTACACTTGATCGCCGCCAATTTTTCGACAGACGTTGAGCGTCAGTTTCACATCGGCGAAGCGGTCGTCCGGCGCATAGAAGCAAGCGAGTGGAAGGCGCGGCAAATGTTTCTTCTCTTCTTGATGCTCGACGATCTCTTCCTCGATTTCCCGGTATTGCCCGTACGTGATCTCACCGAAGCGGGACGACTCTTCGCCTGCACCCATGAACGTCATCATGCCGAGCGGCAAATCCGGACGGAAACGGTCGACCGCACTCGCGACGACTTGTTTCAATCCGCCGATTTGGCGGGACGGATGCCAATCGAACAAGGGTGAGATATACGTCAAACTGCCGAGCGGCACATCGTATTCCTGGAGCAATCGGTTCGTTAACAATGCCCCGAGACTGAAGGCGATGACGTGAATCGGCAGTTTGTACTGGCTCGCCTCGCGTAGCGTGTTCTTGATTAACAGCTTATGGTCTTCCGCCGTCAAGCCAACCGTCTGTCCGGTCACGACGAGAACTTCATATTCGTCACGTAACCGTCCTAAAAACGCCTCGCTCAAGCGTGACGTGAACTGGAGCGGATAGACGATCACGATAACCCCTTTTCGTGATTCTTCTTCGTATGTCATACTGTCACCTCATTTTATTATGTCCATGTTTTTATACTAACAAAAAACATCAGCCGAGACTGATGTTTGTCAGAAAATCCGTCTAGGGTCTTAGCTCGGGTCATAGCGCAAATGAATCAGTTCCATCGGTTGGTCGTACACTTCCTCTTGTATCCGATTCAATTCGATGAACGCCTCATGGTTCAAAAAGGCGATCGCCTGCTCGTTCGAACTCTCGACGTACAGTTCGATCGGTTGAACTTTAAGTTCGCGCAGATGAGACAATAAGGCCGTTCCGAGACCTTGTCGGTGATGGGTCGGATGAAGATAGAGCCGGAGCACTTCCCACGTATCCCCGCGGTCGATCGCATGATAGAACCCGATGACGTCGCCTTCGGCTTCACCGACAATGAACAACTGCTCTTTCGCTTCCTCGCTTGAACTGATGGCGCGGACGATCTCTTCTTGCTGATAAGCCCGTTCCATTACTTTTGAACGAACCTCGTCTTGTTCACTGACCGTTGCGAGCGCAATATCGCGGATGGTGGCGGCATCTTCTGGTACGGCTTCCCTGATCTTCATAACGGCATCCCCCTTTTGGCCAATCTAGTAGTATCATTCCCCATCAGCAAAAAAATATCCTGCCCGCTCATTACTTTTTGATGTCGAAATGAAAGAAGACGTTATTTTCCATTTTGACTAGGGTATAAGAGTATCAATGCCAACTTACAAAAAAGGAGTGTTATTATGGAACCAAAATTACAACATGATCCACAAGCAGAGCAAGCCAATCATCCGAATCGCCAATTTGACTCTGAAGAGTCAAATGGCCCCCGCATCACATTGATGAAAGGGATTCTTTTAGGGGCTGTAGTTGGAGGTGCTCTTGCTCTCCTGAGTTCATCGAATCGTCAAAATACGAAACAATCCCTCTCTACCGCCAAATCGTCTGTCGGTGGGTTAGTAAGTGAAGTCGCCAAAGATCCAAGTGGAAAAGCATCACAAGTAATCGACCAAGTGAAGTCGGCTTCTGGTATTATCCAAGAGGTGGCCACCGACGTTCAAAATGTCTATGAAAAAGTCGCTGGAGAAGTGGATACGGTGAAACAAGACTTAACGCAAGTTGCCGGCACCGCTATGGAAGCAAAATCAGACTTACAATCGATTGGCGAGAAAGTGGTCGAGGCAAAAGACACCGCGCTAGGCCAAGAAACGTCATCTGATTCTTCTTCTAACGATTCTTCTAACGATGATACATCTAAGCAGGATAAAAACCAATCTTAACAAGAAAAAACGACCTTTCTCAGCGAAAGGTCGTTTTTACTGTCTTATGCGAAGCGTTTCGCGCCTTCTTCAAGCACTGCCGCTTTATCCGTTTGCTCCCATGGGAGTTCAACGTCTGTACGACCGAAGTGGCCGTAAGCTGCTGTCTGCTTGTAGATTGGACGGCGAAGGTCGAGCATCTTGATGATGCCGGCCGGGCGGAGGTCGAAGTTCTCGCGAACGAGTTCGACGAGCTCAGTCTCGCTCAATTTGCCTGTGCCGAACGTGTCGACTGCGATCGATACCGGGTGGGCAACGCCGATCGCGTAAGCAAGTTGAACTTCTGCTTTGTCAGCAAGTCCCGCTGCAACGAGGTTTTTCGCTACGTAACGAGCTGCGTACGCCGCTGAGCGGTCAACTTTGGTTGGATCTTTACCTGAGAACGCGCCGCCGCCGTGGCGAGCGTAACCACCGTACGTATCGACGATGATTTTACGTCCTGTAAGGCCTGCATCCCCTTGTGGTCCACCGATGACGAAACGGCCAGTTGGGTTGATGAAGTATTTTGTATCCGCGTCGATAAGTTCAGACGGGATGACCGCGTCGATGACGTGCTCTTTCAAATCAGCTTGGATTTGTTCGAGTGTGATGTCTTCGGCGTGTTGCGTCGAGATGACGATTGTGTCGATGCGAACTGGGTTGTTCGCTTCGTCGTATTCGACCGTCACTTGTGTCTTACCATCAGGACGAAGGTAAGCGAGCGTGCCGTTCTTACGAACTTCTGCCAAACGACGTGACAATTTGTGCGCGAGTGAAATCGGGAGCGGCATGAGTTCTGGTGTCTCTTTTGTTGCGTAACCGAACATGAGACCTTGGTCACCAGCGCCGATCGCATCGATTTCTTCTTCAGTCATTTGTCCTTCACGAGCTTCAAGCGCTTGGTCGACACCTTGGGCGATGTCTACCGATTGCTCATCAATCGATGTGAGGACAGCACAAGTCTCTGCATCAAAACCATATTTTGCACGTGTGTAGCCGATCTCACGAACTGTTTCACGAACAACTTTCGGGATATCCACGTAAGTTGATGTTGTGATCTCACCTGCTACGAGCACGAGACCTGTCGTGACAGATGTCTCAGCCGCAACGCGGGCGTTTGGATCTTCAGCTAAAATCGCATCCAAAATCGCATCTGAGATTTGGTCACAAATTTTATCCGGATGTCCTTCCGTGACGGACTCCGAAGTGAAAAGTCGACGGTTCAAGTTTGCCATTTCGAAAAACCTCCTATAATAAGGGTGATGTGTGGACGGTACTCGTTCCCCTTACGCGTTGCTTTGGGACGGTAATGAAAAAAACCTTTCGCCATGTTCAATGGGAAAGGTTGAATCGTTCTTCCTTACCCTCTTATCGTTCGAAGCTTGCGCTTCGCTTCAGGATAGCACCTTTTCCGAATAACAATGACAAATCGGACGGTTGCTGGGCTTCGTAGGGCCTTGTTCCCTCCACCGCTCAGAATAAGAGTATCCGTTACGAAGACCATCATATAAATGACACCCCGTTCTGTCAAGCGTATCGACTGAATTCGTAAAACTTTTCACGAACTCGCAATAGTTATGTTTGTGAAATATCAAACATTTTTTTGTCGGTTTTCGATTTTGTACTATGACCTGGTACAGAATATGTTAGAATGACAGTGTAAGAAAGCGCTTACTTTAAAGAGTAAAAAAGGCTTGTTTTTGATTAGTATGTCACATATAATAAAAACGTCATACTAATAAAACACGGAAGTATGCGGATTTCATCCACATCTATTTAGGGGAAAGGTGGGATTCAGGATGGCGACAACGCTCCTGAAAATCGAAGAATTAATTAAAGGTGCCGACATGATGCGGAACTTAACGGTTCCAGAATTGGTGGAAGAAGCCATTCGCAACGGGGAAGGCGTACTGACGAAAGACGGGGCTTTATCGGTCAGTACAGGTAAATTCACAGGACGGTCACCGAAAGACAAATTCGTCGTGCAAGATGAAGTCAGCAATCATTTAGTAAACTGGGGTCCGGTCAACCAACCGATCGCAGAAGAGAAGTTCACGGCACTGCTCGATAAAGTTCTCACGCATCTCGAGACGAAAGACAAGCTCTACTATCTCGAGGCGTCTGCCGGGGCTGACGAGCATTATACGCTTCCAGTGCGGGCCATCACAGAATACGCGTGGCACAACTTGTTCGCGAAACAGTTGTTCTTGCGCGAATGGCCGACACAAGGTGCCTTTGATCCGTTCACGGTCATCTATGCACCGAGCTATAAGGCCGATCCGGAAGTCGACGGGACGAACTCCGAAACGTTCATTCTCGTCTCATTCGCCAAACGGACCATTCTGATCGGGGGAACAGAATACGGCGGCGAAATTAAAAAATCGATTTTTTCAGTCATGAACTTCCTGTTACCGGAACAGCACGTCTTATCGATGCATTGCTCGGCGAACGTATCGGACGCCGGCGAGACGGCTCTCTTCTTCGGGCTATCGGGTACCGGAAAGACGACGCTATCGGCCGACACAGAACGTCATTTAATCGGGGACGACGAGCATGGTTGGTCTCCTGACGGCGTCTTCAACATTGAAGGCGGTTGCTACGCGAAGACGATCAACTTGTCGCGTGAGAACGAACCTCAAATCTACGATGCCATTCGATTTGGCTCGTTGATTGAGAACGTCGTCTTGGACGAGGAACGGGCACCAGACTACAAGAACATCTCACTCACTGAGAACACACGGGCCGCCTACCCGATTCAATTTATCGATAACGCGATGCTTCCGTCACGAGCCGGGCATCCGAACACGATCGTCTTCTTGACGGCCGACGCGTACGGCGTCCTGCCTCCAATCAGCAAATTGACGAAGGAGCAGGCGATGTATCACTTCTTGTCAGGCTATACGTCGAAGCTAGCCGGCACGGAGCGCGGCGTGACGGAGCCGCAGGCGACCTTCTCGACATGTTTCGGGTCACCGTTCTTGCCGCTCGCACCGGAACGCTACGCCGACATGCTCGGCACGTTGATCGAGAAACATGACGTCGACGTCTATCTCGTCAATACCGGTTGGACCGGCGGAGTTTACGGCGAAGGATCGCGGATGAAGCTTGCCTATACACGGGCGATGGTGAACGCGGCCGTCAACGGGAAACTCCGTGACGTCGAGACGACGCGCCATGACATCTTCAACGTCGAGATTCCACGCCACATCGACGGGGTGCCAGACGACGTGCTCAACCCACGGGGCACATGGAAAGACGGGGCCCGCTACGACACCGAGGCGGCAGCGCTCGCCCGTAAGTTCCAAGACAACTTCAAACGATTCACGAAAGCGAGTGAGGCGGTCGTCGCGGCCGGCCCAATCATCGTGTAATAAAAAATGACTAGCGCCTAAAACAGGCGCTAGTCATTTTTTGGTGCGACGGCTAACATCCAGTCCATCGCCTCATCGGTCGTCTTCCACTTTTCCCAAAACGGGAGTTGATGAGCGAACGGGACGATCCAAAGTTCGGCCCGCTCCCCCATCCGTTCGGCCACGGCTGTCGCATGGCGGAGCCGCACTTGCTCGTCGTCTGTCCCGTGAATCAATAACGTCGGGGCCTCCCAGTCCTTGTAGAGGGGTGAACGCTCCACGTACGCCTCACGAGCCGCTTCCGGGTCACCCCCGGTCATACGGCGGAGCATTTTCCGCATCGAGCGTTGCTCTTCGTACGTCCATTCCAAATTGGTGACACCCGCCCACGACGTCACGGACGTGAGCGGCCGCTCCGCAGCGAGCGACAACGCCATCATGCCCCCGCGCGAGAAGCCAAGGGCATGAATGAGCGTATCCGTTCGATGGACGCGATCATAAAGAGACAAGACATCCTCTAAATCGGCCCCGCCGAAGTCTTCTTTCCCGCTCCCCCCATGGTTACCACGGTAAACAGGCGCCACGACGTGGAAGCCTTTAGCCGCGAACTGCATCAACCGGGGCAAGCGCACGTCCCCGATGCGTCCTGTTCCGCCGCGCAAATAAAACAGGACGTGCCCGTTCGGTCGCGTCGGCGTGATCGTATAGGCGACGACATCCTCACCATCGCGTGTCGCGTACCAGCCACGGTGGACCGCATAACCGGCATATGGAGGGAGGACCTCAATCCGGTCAAACCATTCGTTTTTCATGTAACACCTTCATCGTTTCCGGGAGCACCCGGTCTTTCATCATGAAACTGTACCGGTTGTTCCGGAGCAGATTCGTTGGCAGTTCTTTCATGAGCACGGCGCCGTCGGTCTCATCGACGGCCGGATGGTCATCGAAGCGCTCGATCTCGGCGAAGTAAATATTTTTGATGACCGTGTCCCCGCGCCCAAGCACGCGGTATTGTCCGAGATAGTGCAGCGTCTTCACGACACCACCCGTCTCTTCATACACTTCCCGAATCGCGGCATCGTCCTCATGTTCGCCAGGTTCGACTTTTCCACCCGGGAACTCGAGCCCGCGCTGCTTATGCTTCGTCAGCACCCATTGATTCTCGTAGCGGGCGACGACCCAGACGTGGAGCGGCGTATCTGAAAATGGATAGTGCGCAAAGCTCAACTCGACTTTATTGTGATAGTAGTCCGTGAATGTCAACATAGTCCATCCCTTTCTTTCCCCTGTCTACTCTCACTTTACCTTGTCTTCCCCCAGTTTCAAACAAAAAAATAGGCCCGCCGGAGCGGACCTACTCAAAATTATTGGTTCAAGCGCTTTTCAAGCTCAGCTTTTTGTTCTTCGTAACCTGGTTTTCCAAGCAACGCGAACATGTTCGCTTTATACGCTTCGACGCCCGGTTGGTTGAACGGGTTCACCCCGAGAATGTATCCGCTCATCGCGCATGCCTTCTCGAAGAAGTAGAACAAGTAACCGAGGTGGTACGGCGTCATCTCTGGCAATTCGACAACGAGGTTCGGTACTTCTCCGTCCGTGTGGGCAAGAAATGTTCCTTCAGCCGCTTTGTCGTTCACGAATTGGATCGTTTCGCCAGCGAGGAAGTTCAAGCCGTCGAGGTCTTGCGCGTCTTCTGGCACGTTCATCGCGTGACGGACGTTCGTGACACGGATGACCGTCTCGAACAAGTCACGACGACCTTCTTGGATGTATTGTCCCATCGAGTGGAGGTCGGTTGAGAAGTCGACAGCCGCCGGGAAAATCCCTTTGTTGTCTTTTCCTTCTGATTCGCCGTAAAGCTGTTTCCACCACTCCGACACGTAGTGCAAGGCCGGTTCGTAGTTGACGAGCAACTCGATCGACTTGCCTTTCGCATACAAGGCGTTACGGACGACCGCATATTGGTACGCCTCGTTCTCAGAGAGCTCTGGTGACGAATAGGCGTTTTGTGCGTCGCGTGCACCTTCCATGAGGGCATCGATGTCGATGCCTGCCGCAGCGATCGGAAGGAGTCCGACCGGTGTGAGGACCGAGAAGCGGCCTCCGACGTCATCCGGGATGACGAACGTTTCGTAGCCTTCCGCATCCGCAAGCGTCTTCAAGGCGCCACGGGCACGGTCTGTCGTCGCATAAATGCGCTCACGAGCACCGTCTTGACCATACTTTTCTTCCATGAATTGTTTCAAGACACGGAACGCGATCGCCGGCTCTGTCGTCGTTCCCGATTTCGAGATGACGTTGACCGAGACGTCTTTGCCTTCGAGCACCTGGAGCAACTCCGTCAAATAAGTAGACGAGATGTTGTGACCGGCGAAGAAGACTTGTGGCGCGTTGCGCTCTTCTTTTGACAATACGTTGAAGAATGAATGTTGAAGCATCTCGATGGCCGCGCGTGCGCCGAGGTATGATCCACCGATCCCGACGACGACGAGGACGTCCGAGTTCTCACGGATTCGTTCCGCGGCCGCTTTGATGCGGGCAAACTCATCCGTATCGTAGTTTGTTGGGAGGTCGACCCACCCAAGGAAATCGCTACCTGCCCCGCTGCGGTCATGGATGACCGAATGCATTGCTTTCACGGTTTCTTGCAATTGATCGACTTCATGTTCCCCGACGAAAGACAGGGCGTTTGAATAATCGAAACGTACAGTTGACATGTCATTTCCTCCTTTAATTCGCTCATTAAAGAGCCATACATGACCCATCATAAACGGAAACGTCGGATTCGTTCAATCATTATTGCGAAATAGGCATGAAATCGCCTTATTTACTCAGTTCAAGAATGGCAGCCACGTCTTCTCGTTCGAGTGTGCGGAAGCGACCGAACGCCCCGCGTTTCATCGCCGAATCCAAGATGGCGTCGAACGTCGACTCGTCGATGTCATAGTCACGGAGCGAGTTTGGCGCGCCGAGCTCATCGAAGAAGGCACGAACGGCTGCAATCGTACGCTTCGCCGTTTCCAAATCCGTGTCAGCCGGTTCGACGTTGAACACTTCTGTGCCTAAGCGTGCGAAACGTGCTGCATTGTCTTCATCGAGTACATGTTCCATCCAGCGCGGGAACAGGATCGCGAGTCCCCCTGCATGCGGGATGTCATGGACAGCCGAGACCGCATGTTCGATGTTGTGCGATGCCCAGTCGCCCGAGGCACCCATTTGGAGCACACCGTTCAAGGCGATCGTACCTGAGAACAAGATGATGGCGCGCAAGTCGACATTTTCTAAATCGTCGACGAGTTTCGGTGCCGATTCGACGACCGCTTTCAACACGCCTTCCGTCATCCGCTCTTGAACCGGCGCATGGTTCGGGTGGAAGTACTGCTCGAAACAGTGGCTCATCATGTCGACGATGCCGTAAATCGTTTGGTCTTTTGGCACTGATACCGTGTAACGTGGGTCGAGGATCGAGAACGTCGGATAGACGAGCGGGTGACCCCAGCCGTACTTCTCTTGTGTCTCCCAGTTCGTGATGACCGAACCTGAGTTCATCTCAGAACCGGTCGCCGCGAGCGTGAGCACCGTACCGAACGGGATCGCTTCCGTCGGGATGTGGTCACGGAGCACGATGTCCCAAGCGTCGCCTTCATACGGGATGGCCGCCGAGATGAGTTTCGTGCAATCGATGACCGAGCCGCCGCCGACTGCGAGCAATGCGTCGATGTTTTCTTCACGCGCTTGTTTGACGGCACGACGTACCGTCTCGATGCGCGGGTTCGGTTCGACGCCTGAGAAGTCGACGAAATCGATCGAGGCATTGTTCAGTTCCGCCACGACTTCATCGTACGTGCCGTTCTTCTTGATGCTCCCGCCTCCATAGACGAGCATCACTTTCTTGGCGTCAAGCGCCTTCAACTCGCTCGCGAGTTTTTCAATCTGATGTGTCCCGAAAATAAGTTTCGTCGGGTTCTTGTATTCAAAGTTGTGCATGTTTCATCCTCCTTCGAAAATATGTAGCACCTACACTATATACCCTGTTTTTTATGATTGAAAAGCAATCAGGCCTGAGCGTAGATGCGGTCAATGATCGTATGGAGCGTCACCGCCTGTTCCGCTTGCTCGTACGATGGCTCGTGCCGGCACGCCTCGAGGAACGTGCGAATCTGACTGGCGTACGGATCTTCGAGCGTCAGATGGGCCGGTGATTTATCGAATAAGGCGCCATGCTCTTCCGTATGGAGTTGGAGTGGAAAGAGCGATGCGCCACCGTTCGTCCCACGCAGTTCGACCCGCATCGTGTCCGCCGCGTCGACATTGGCCATGAAACTCGCGTCTAAAAACAAAGATGCTCCGTTGTCGAACGTGACCATCGCCCGGGCCGTGTCTTCGACCGAGAATGCCTCCGCGTCCCAATCACCCATCAGCCCGACACCAGGCCGTGTGCCGAGGTATTGACCGACGTGACCGATGACATCGACCGGCTTCGGATAATCCATCAAATACAAGGCGAGGTCGAGCATATGTACCCCGATATCGAGCAGTGCACCGCCTCCTTGCAGTTCCTTATCCGTGAACACGCCCCATCCCGGGATGCCACGACGCCGCAGGGCAAGGGCCGTCGCCGCATAGACGTGACCGAGTTCCCCGGCATCGATCATCCGTTTCAATAGTTGTGTGTCCGACCGGTGCCGGTAATGGAATCCGTAATGCAGCGTCCGCTCTGCCTTCCAGGCCGCTGCTAGCATCTCGTTCGCCTCACGGGCCGAGATGGCCGGCGGCTTCTCACAGAGGACGTGGCATCCTGCCTCGAGTGCGGCGATGACTTGCGCTTTGTGGAGCGCGTTCGGCGTACATACACTGACCGCATCGAGTTGTTCTGTGACGAGCATCTCTTCGACCGTCTCGTACACCCGTTCGATTCCAAACTGTTCAGCCACCGCTTCCCCGCGCTCACGGGTCCGATTCATGACGGCGACGACGTCAGCCCCTGCCGCGATGTATTGCGGGATATGGGCAGTCTTGGCAATCCCACCCGTACCGATGATTCCGATCCTCATGGTCCTCACTCCTTTTCTGTACTGTTCGTGAACGAGCGGGACATTTCCTGTACAAAAAAAAAGACGACCTGCACATGGCAGGTCGTCTCAATCACTTACTTCTTGAAGTTCGTGTTTTTGATCCAGTCTTCGAGCTTGTCCTTGAGGACAGTGAATCCTGGAGCTTCTTCTTGCTTGAAGTTTGAAGCTTCGTTGCGGCGTGGTATGCCACGACGAGCTGGCTTAGCCGACTTCTCGCGTTTTGGAGCTTCTTGTGTCGCTTTCATTGAAAGCTTGATTTTCTTAGATGCTTCATCAACATCAAGAATTTTCACTTCAACTTCTTGACCGACTTGAACGTACTCGTTCACGTCTTTCACGTAGTCGTGTGAGATTTCAGAGATGTGGACAAGACCTTGAGTCTCGTCGTCGAGTGCGACGAATGCACCGAAAGGTTGGATTCCTGTTACTTTACCTTTTAAAACTTGATCTTTTTCGTATTTTGCCATTACAAACACTCCTATGCTAAATTCATCAACTTACTATAACATACTTTTTTCGATAAAGTGTACAAATTAGTAAAAAAGATTATTTGGGATTATTTTCGTGTTTCAAAGTCGACGGGTCGGGTAAATACAAATCAAGCAAGACTTCAAGTATTCCCCCCTGATTCCGCTAGGTTAACGCCTAGCCCTTTTTTTGTTCAAAAGCTTGTAAATGGTCGCTGTGCGGCCACCTCAAACACCGTCTCCCCTACCATTTCATTCAACATAATCGCGTTCCGATACACGGCCATCCCTAAATTCGTTGCCGCCGGCCCGTGCGAATGTTCCAAGTTCGTATGGGTGAACAGACTGCCGGTCAACCGAGTCTCCGTCGCGATTTGATAGCGGTTGTTGACGCGCCATAGTCGTTCCGCTTCCCATTCGATGTCAAATCGTTCGACCCACTCCGGAATCCGCGGTCGATACCCGGTCGCCGCCACGACCGCATCATATTCGTTCGTGAACGATTCACCGCTATGCTGCTGAGTCCCTTCGACCATATAGCTCGATGAGTGCGATACGCGCTCGATTTCAATTTGGGTACACAAGTTCGTCGCTTGGTCCGTCCCGTCCGCCGTCCGATGATATAACGCCCCATAGATGGCACGGAGCGTCTCTGGGTTGACGCCATTGCGGAATCGTTCGAACGACTTCCCAAGTTGCTCACGTTCCGCGTACGGTAATCGATTGAAATACTCGACATACGACAAGCTGAAGATCTCTTCCCCGAGTTTGCCGCTCTCGAGCGACTCGAACACGTCCGAGCGCGTCACCCAATCGATTTGTTGCCGCGTTTTATCGGATCGACTCAATAAATCGAGATACACCTCCGCCGCGCTCTGCCCGCTGCCGATGACGACGATGCGGGCCTTTTCAAGCAATCGTTCCCGCTCCATTCGATACGAACTCGTATGGACGACGTCTTGAAACGCCTCTGGGATGAGCGGTTCTGCCCCCGTCCCGATGACGACGTGTCGCGTCGATAGCGTCTCTTCGCCTTTAGGCGTCGCGACCGTGACGAGGAAGCCGTCCTGTGCCGGACGGACGTCGACGACCCGGTGCGAGAACTTGAATGTGTCGAGCGAGGCAACGATCGCCTGCAAATAGCGATTGAACTCTGTCCGGGGAATCGTCGGACTTTCCTGGACGATGAACGTCTGCAGCCGGCCAACCTGCTTCAAGTAGTTCAAATAGCTGTGCCGGCTCGTCGGGTCGGCGAGCGTCACAAGGTCATATAAATAATGCGTCTGCATCGTCGCCGCTTCGAGCAACATTCCTTCATGCCAATTGAAGTCGGCCCGCTCTTCAAAACATATACCCGTCAATTTGGTCGATTCGCTGAGCGCCATCAAGCCGAGATTGTACGGGCCACATCCGATTGCTACAAAATCCACTCGTTCCAATGACCTCACCTCGCTCGTCTTTTCCCATCTATTATACCACTAAAACGTAAAACAGACCCTCATCGCTGAGAGTCTGTCACTGTCGTCGTCACTTCGAACTGTTTCATGAACCGATCGATGCGACGAATCGCTTCTTGTAATTGTTCGACCGACGTCGCGTAACTAGCCCGGACAAAGCCTTCACCGCTCGCGCCGAAGGCGTTGCCCGGCACGACCGCGACCCGTTCCTCGAGCAAGAGACGCTCGGCGAACTCTTCGCTCGTCAATCCGGTGTGGCGAATCGATGGGAAGGCGTAGAACGCCCCACCCGGTACGTGCGTCGGTAACCCGGCGTCATTGAGGGCCTGGATGAAGTAGTTACGGCGCTGCCGATAGCTCTTCACCATCTTCGGTACATGCTGGTCACGGCTCTTCAGTGCCTCGAGACCGCCGAACTGAACGAGCGTCGGGGCACACATCATGCCGTACTGATGAACTTTGAGCATCTCCCGTGTCACGACTTCCGGCGCACATGTGAACCCGAGCCGCCAGCCTGTCATCGCGAACGCCTTCGAGAACCCGTTGACGACGATCGTCCGCTCGCGCATATCATGAAGCGTCGCAAAGCTTGTGAACGGCTCGTCATATGACAGTTCGGCATAAATTTCATCACTTACGACCCAAAGGTCATGTTTCGTCGCGAGTTCCGCGATCTCGGTGAGTTCTTCACCCGTCATCGTCGCTCCGGTCGGGTTTGACGGGAAGCAGAGGAGCATCACTTTCGTGCGCTCCGTGATCGCCGCTTCGACGTCTTCCCGGTTCAGACGGAACCCGTTCTCCGGACGACAGGCGACCGGGACGACCGTCCCGCCGGCGAGCTCGATGAGCGGCCCGTACGAGACGAAAGCCGGTTCAACGACGATGACCTCGTCACCCGGGTTGAGGAGAGCCCGGAAGGCGATATCGAGCGCCTGCGACGCGCCCGTCGTGACGATCAGTTCCGTCGCCGGGTCATATGTCGCCCCGAACCGGTCCGCCATGTAACCAGCGATTTCTTGACGTAACTCGAGGAGACCGGCGTTCGCGCTATAGGCCGTGTAGCCTTGCTCGAGCGCCGCATAACTCGCCTCGCGCACGTTCCACGGCGTGATGAAATCCGGCTCTCCCACCCCGAGAGAGACGACGTTTTCCATCGTTTGCGCTAAATCGAAGAATCGGCGAATGCCGGACGGCTTCATTGAGACGACTTGTTGGGATAGTGACTTCATGGCGTAATATTCAACCGTTTGTCTTCGACTTGTGGGGTGAATAAAATGCCATCATGCTTATACGTCTTCAATTTGAAGTGCGTCGTCGTCGAGACCACCGAGTCAAGCGGTGACAATTTGTCCGAAACGAACGACGCGACGTCTTGAAGCGAGTTCGCCCGAATGACGACTTGCAGGTCGTAAGCCCCTGACATCAAATAGAGTGCCGTCACTTCCGGGAAGCGATAAATGCGTTCCGCGACCTCATCGAAACCACGACCCCGTTTCGGAGTGACTTTGACGTCGATGAACGCCGTGACATCGTGGCGATTGATTTTTTGCCAGTTGACCATCGCCCGGAAGCCGAGCAAGATGCCGTCCGCCTTGAACTTCTCGAGCATCGCCTCAACGGTTTCCTCGTCGGTCGCGAGCAAGTTCGCCAACAGTTTCGTCTCGAGGTAGCCTTTCTCTTCGAGCAGCTCGAGCAATTCTAGTTCTTTCGATGTATACATAGTTATTCTCCTTCCGTTCTACCGGGGAACGCCCCTGTGAACGTTCTCTCTGTCTGTCTCACATAGTCCCGTCGTTCGGCTTGGACGATATAGAAGTTCTTCATTTTCATATTGACCAAACCGTGCTTGTGACAGAACCGATCAAAGTAACGACGGCGCGTCTCGTCTTGTTTGGCCGACAAGTTGTCGGTGCCATTGAACGCATAGAGCACCGTCGCGCGGGCCGGATGACGAATCGTCCCGACCTCACTGACACGTAGAATGAAATCCCAATCCCAGTAGTTATAAACGTCCTCATCGAACGATCCAATCGTCTCGTGGAGCTGTTTTCGATAGAGCGTACCGGACGGGATAAACGTCGAGTCTTGGCGAAGTCGCTCCAAATCGAGGGCATAGGCGAATGCCTCCCAGTCGGTGACGCGACGGCGCCCATCTTCCCACGTAAAGCGGAACAGTTCCGCGTCCGTGAAGACGAGGTCGGCCGAACGGATGTCCTCGAGCGCTTGTTCGATATGGGTCGGCATGAGCAAATCATCATCGTCGAGCAACAGGATATAGTCGCCGCTCGCTTCCTGCACGCCGCGATTGCGGGCTTTGACGTGATGATTCTCGCCAAGCTCGATATATCGAATCGATAATCGATTCAAAAAAGGCGCCAAAAGATGCTGTTTTGGCGGCCCGTCATTATTGATCACAAGTACTTCGAACTCCCCGAACGTCTGGACGACCAGACATTCGAGCAGTTCCGTCAGTTCCGTCTCCCGCGAATGGACCGGGATGACGATGGAAACGAGCGGGTTCATCCGCGGTAAGCAGTTTCGACGTGCGGCAAGATGGCTTCCCAGCTGACGCCGTTTTCTTTCGATACCGTGACGAAATCGCCATAGGCGAATACGCTCTCGACGCCTTCGATGGCGACGAGTTTCGCGAGAAGCGGTTGGTCCGTCTCTTCGCCGGCTTTCACGCTTTGGCTTTTCGCGCCGAAGACGTTCTCAGGAAGTGTAATTTTCATTGCATTTGGATTCGGTGTTGGATCGATACGTAACATCGTGGTTCCCCCTTATAGTTGACAAGATTCTGAAGACGCGAGTAGTCGTGCCGCCATGGCCCGTGTTTCTGGTTCACTTGGACAGTCGCCAAAAGCGTCTGTTAAGATCTGTCGAATCACGTCATCCAATTGATCGATCGAATCGACGTGAATGAGCGCCAAGGCGATATCGTCAAACTCTGGTCCATACGACCCAAGCCCGTAACCGAGTGGGTCCCATGCTAATAATAAGTCTTCTGCTCTCATTTGTTAAACCCTTCTTTTTACCTTGATTTCAAATCGTACTCCCTCAATCTACCTCACTTTTCAGTTCGATGCTAGTGAGCGTTCGAATTTCCCTCGTTTTGAAAAAGCAGTCGTCACTATATATAGTAATCGCTCAAATCGTAAATTGAATAGAAGATAGGACGAAATCCAATGAATTTATCGTTTATTTGGACATCCGGTTCATGATTGACCGCTTACATAAAATTGCACGCGTTCTCACGCAAACGTCAATTTAATTTTTTTCTATCTCATATCTCATCTCAAATCGGATGATAGCGCCGTTTTTGAGTAAAAGTAATCTAGGCGTCGACAGTTTGCCGAATGTCAAGATTGCAAAACTAAATATAGGTGATTTATGATTAAAAAGACAAGAAAACGTCAATATATAGTTAACGGATATTTATCACGTTCATCCATCATTGACGTCGAATCGGACAAGTTCCGCTATACCTTTATAATATCTACATCCGAAGAAGGAGTGATCGTTTTGACATCCCCTATCCATCACGAGACGATGTTGGCTGCTGCGCCAACACTTACTGACGTCTCGACATTGATCCAATCATTAAAACAACGCTACCCACAGCTTAGTGTCGAACGATACGAAGAACGAGCCGTTCGGGCGCTCGAAGGAAAGACACTGACACAAGATGTAGTATATGAACTCTTGACGATGCACGCCCTCGATATGTTGAAGGCTGAAGAGCCGGACTGGACGTTCGTCGCCACAGAAATGTACTTAAACCGCCTCTATTTAGAAGCGGCCCGTAACCGCGGTTATGACGCCTCGATGCGTTACGGCGCTCTCTATCCAATGATTGAGACGCTCACGACAAAAGGCATCTTCACCTCAGCACTACTCGATACGTACTCGAAAGAAGACATCGCCCACTTGGAGACGTTGATTGACCCGTCACGTGACCGCATGTTCACATACATCGGTCTCCGGACGTTAGCAGACCGTTACCTCGGCCGCGACCACGTCAAAAACTTGTACGAGTTGCCGCAAGAGCGGTTCATGGTCATCGCCATGACGCTCATGCAAAAAGAGAACGCTGACCAACGTGTGAAACTCGTCGAAGAAGCGTATTGGGCATTATCGAACCTCTATATGACGGTTGCTACACCGACGCTCTCGAACGCCGGGAAATCGTACGGGCAGCTCAGCTCATGTTTCATCGACACGGTCGACGACTCGCTCCGCGGCATCTACGACTCGAACACAGATGTGGCCACGCTCTCGAAAGGCGGCGGCGGAATCGGCGTCTATCTCGGCAAGATCCGCTCACGCGGCAGCGACATCAAAGGCTTCAAAGGCGTCTCGAGCGGCGCGCTCCCTTGGATGAAGCAACTGAACAACACGGCCGTCTCGGTCGACCAGCTCGGCATGCGCCAAGGCTCGATTGCCGTCTACCTCGACATTTGGCATAAGGACATTTTTGAGTTCCTCGATGCGAAATTGAACAACGGGGACGAGCGCCTTCGGACTCACGACTTGTTCACAGGCGTCTGCTTGCCCGACTTGTTCATGCGTACGGTCGAAGCACGTGGCGACTGGCACTTGTTCGACCCACACGAAATTCGTACGGTCATGGGCTTCAGCCTTGAAGACTTCTACGATGAGACGGAAAATGGCGGTTCGTTCACCGAGAAATACTTAGCGTGCGTCAATACGCCGGAGCTTTCGCGCGTAACGGTACCGGCCATCGACCTCGTCAAACGGTACATGCGCTCACAGCTCGAGACAGGAACCCCATACATGTTCTTCCGCGACGCCGTGAACCGCGCTAACCCAAACAAACACGCCGGCATGATTTACAGCTCGAACCTCTGTTCAGAGATCGCGCAAAACATGTCACCGACGACAATCGACGAAGAGTACACAGCGGACGGAAAGATCGTCATCACGAAAACACCTGGTGACTTCGTCGTCTGTAACTTGAGCTCGATCGCCCTCGCCCGGGCCGTGAAGTCAGATGTGCTCGAACGACTCATCCCGATTCAAATGCGGATGCTCGACAACGTCATCGACTTGAATACGATCGAAGTACCACAAGCGATGATCACAAACCAAAAATACCGCGCCGTCGGACTCGGAACGTTCGGTTGGCATCACCTGCTCGCCCTCGAAGGCATCCGTTGGGAATCGGTCGATGCCGTCCAGTATGCGGAAAAGCTGTATGAGAAGATTGCTTACCTTACGATTCAAGCGTCAATGGAATTAGCCAAAGAAAAAGGCGCATTCGGCGTCTTCGAAGGATCGGAGTGGCATACGGGTGAGTACTTCAAACGCCGTAACTACCGCTCACACGATGAACTCGATTGGGACGGCCTCGCGGAAGCGGTTCATCAAAACGGTGTCCGCAACGCCTACATGATGGCGGTCGCACCGAACTCGTCGACAGCGATCATCGCGGGTAGCACGGCTTCGATCGATCCGGTCTATAAGAAGGTCTACTCGGAAGAGAAGAAAAACTATAAAATCCCGGTGACGGTCCCTGACCTCAACCCGGAGACGAACTGGTTCTATAAATCAGCGTTCGAAGTCGACCAACTCTGGAGCATCCGTCAAAACGCGGCCCGCCAGCGTCACATCGACCAAGCGATCAGCTTCAACCTTTACGTCAAAAATGACGTGAAAGCGACCGAGCTCCTCTCGATGCATCTCGAGGCCTGGTCACTCGGAATGAAATCAATTTACTACACGCGTTCGACGACTGTTGAAGTCGACGAATGTGAATCGTGTGCTTCGTAACGTCACGTAACAGAAAGGTGGGACCAACCATGAACGTCGCAATCGTCTATAGTTCGATGAGCGGGAATACAGAAGAGGTCGCCGAGCTGATTCAGGCGACCCACGTCCATCGGGGTGACCGTGTCGCCCTATATGAAGCGGACCGCATTGGCCATCGCGAAGCCCAATCACTCGCCACGTACGACCTCGTTTACTTCGGGTCGTATACGTGGGCGGACGGCGTCTTGCCGGACGAGATGAAAGATACGTTCCGTCTCGTCTTGAAAGAACTTAATGTGCCGCTTCGCCAAGCCGCCGTGTTTGGGACAGGTGACAAGATGTTCGTCCACTTCTGCCGAGCGGTCGACGAGATGGCCTACCACCTTTCGAAATACGGAATTCCCCTCGCCGGTGAGACATTGAAAATCGAGCAGTCACCGCGCAATCAACCGTACAACGTCCGTCACTGGGCCGAACGGTTGGCTAGAAACACCGAAGAAGGAGTATATGTCCATGACCATTCAAAAGATCAAACTACTGTCGCCCAAACATCCTAACCGGGCGACTGCCATTATCGGGGGCGAGACGAGTTCCATCGTCAATTGGAACGACATCGCCTATCCGCAGTTTTACACCATCTATAAACAACTGCTCTCAAACTTCTGGATCCCGGATGAGATCTCGATGTCGAAAGACATGCAGCAATGGCCGCAGTTGAGCGAGCGTGAACAAGACGCCTTCAAACGGATCATCGGGTTGTTGTCGATCCTCGACTCGGTACAGACACGCTATATCCTCGAGTCATCGATGTTCTCATCAGACTCGTCGGTGCACGCCGTGCTCGCCGTCATCGCTCAACAAGAAGTCGTCCATAACCAATCATATAGCTACGTCCTCTCGAGCCTCGTCCCGCTCAGCGAGCAAAATCGCATCTTCGATATCGCCAAGGACGACGAGATGGTCATGAAACGGAATCAGTTCATCTTAGACTTATACGAGGACTTCCGGGCCGACCAGACGGCCGAGACGTTCGCCAAGTCGCTCGTCGCCTCGATTATTCTCGAAGGCATCAACTTCTATTCCGGTTTCGCCTACTTCTACAACTTGGCCCGTCACCAGAAGATGGTCGGCACGTCGACGATGATCAGCTACATCCAGCGTGACGAGATGCAACACTCGTATTTCGTCAGCCAGTTGCTCCGGGCCGTCTTGACGGAAAACCCGGAGATCGACGCCGACGGCAGCTTCAGCCAGTTCGTCTATGACACGATGGGGGAAGCCGTCGACCTCGAGGTCGAATGGTGCGAATACGTCCTTCGAGACCTCGACGGGCTCGACGTCAGCGAGATGCGCGATTACGTCAAATACCTCGCCAACAAGCGCCTCCGCGTCATCGGCTTGAACGATCTGTATGAAGGGTTCAACGAAGACGTCATGCCGTGGATTCGTGCGTACTCAGACGATTCATTGAATGCCACGAAATCCGACTTCTTCGAACAGAAGTCACGCTCGTACGCAAAAGTCACCGACGCCAACGGCTTCGACGACCTATAAGCACAAAATGCCCCGACTCATCGTGAGTCGGGGCATTTTTAATGGATGAAATTTAATGATAAGCGCGTACGTACTGAGCGATCCCTTCAGCGACACCTTCCGCCATCCGTTGACGAGAGGCGTTGCTCCGTAAGTGGGTGACGTCTTGCGGCGAAGAGATGAAACCGAGTTCGACGAGGGCCGATGGCATCGTATTATAACGAATCACATAATAGTTCGCCGTCTTCACACCGCGGTTCGTCATCCCGGACGTCTTGCCCATCAAATTGGATTGAATGTTCGTCGCCAGCACACGGCTCTTCGAACTGTGGGCTGAATAAGACGAATAGAACGTCTCGACACCTTTAGCATACTGAGTCGTCGCAGCATTCGTGTGCAAGCTGACGAACAAGTTGCCGCGAAGCGTTTTTGCCGTCTGAACGCGTTGGTCAAGCGTCAAGTAGACATCCGTCGAGCGCGTCAACCGGACTTGGTAATCATACTTCGAACGAAGATACGCCTCGACTCGTTTCGTCACATCGAGAACGATCGCCTTCTCATAGAGCGATCCATTCACCGCTCCCGGGTCACCGCCTCCATGGCCCGCATCGAGGACGATGACGGCGTTGCTCGTCGCGCTCGGCTTGAGCGTCATCGCGTAAGCCGTCGAGATGTAGCCGTCGCGACCGTTGTACTTGATTTCATAAAAGCCGTTCGTCGAGCCGTAATGGTCGACTTGAGTGCCATGGGCGAGTCGGCCGAGAATCGTCGAGCTCGCCGAGGCGCTCGCCCGGACGTTCAAGACGTCCCCTGGTGTGTTCGTGTACACTTTCCCTTTAGGCGTCGCCGCAGGGGCGTCCGGGGCCTTCCCGGCCGACAACCAAGCTGTCGGGGTATAGAACGTGTCCGACCCGATATAGACGACCGACCAGCTCGAGTTATGTTTGCTGTACGTCACCGGCGTATACTTCGGCAACACACGAGCGACCGGTGATGATTGAAGCGTCTTCTTGAACAGGTTGGCATTTCGGTTCGCATATCCTGTTACTTTTTGAATGACCGGCGGTTTCGTCGTCGGCGGTTTCGTTACCGGCGGCGCTCCTGGTGTGATCCATGCCGTCGGCGTGTAATACGTTTTGCTGCCGATGTAGACGATCGACCAACTCGAGTTATATTTGCTCGAGACGACCGCCGACTTGGCCGGCAACACTTTCAACACCGTCGAACGTTGGTTGCGCGCGCCGAACAGTTTCAACTCGCGGTTAGCATGACCATCGACTTTTACGACTGGCGGTTTCGTCGTCGGCGGAGGCATCGTCGGTGCCCCAGGCGTAATCCAAGCCGTCAGCGCATAATACGTTTCGCTTCCGACATAGACGACCGACCAGCTTGAGTTATATTTGCTCGAGACGACTTCCGTCGTGACCGGCAATACTTTCAACACTTTCGAACGCTGATTGCGCTCGCCAAACAACTTCAACTCACGGTTGGCATGACCGTTTACTTTTGCCGCGCTCGGTTTCAACGTTCCCGGCGTGATCCATGCCGTCGGCGTATAATATGTGCTACTGCCAACGTAGACAACCGACCAGCTCGAGTTATATTTGCTCGAGACGACCGCTGACTTGGCCGGCAATACCTTCAACACCGACGAACGCTGATTCCGTTCGCCAAACAACTTCAAATCACGTTTCGTATAGCCTGTTTCACGGGCTGGTGTCGATGCGACGGCTTTCGGGGCAATATATGCCTCGGCCGCATAATACGTCTTCCCGTTCAAGTACACTTTCGCCCAAGACGAGTTATGCACGGCATATTGAACGGTCGTGCCTTTTTTAAGCGTCCGGTACACGGTCGCCTTGCTATGGGCCGACACACGGATGTTCAAGTTGACGGTCGTCACACCCGTCGAAGTGGCAGCTTGCTTCGTGACCGTCGTGGATTGGGACGGGATTCGCTTGATGTACTGGGCGGAAGCATAGTACGTTCGATCGTTTAAATATATCTTACTCCACGATTTGTTATAAATTACATACTTTACTTTTGTTCCCTTTTTTAGCGTTTGTATCAATTTTCCGTTCGTACTTGGTGCAGAGCGAACGTTCAAGTTGACTGTCGTCTCTCCGTCCAAAGTAGCGGCTTCCACCGCGGGTATTTGGATTGAAAACAAGACAATGGTTATGATGAGGGCAAGTTTAAAAAGCTTCATATTCATCCAAAATATTCCTTTCTTAATACGCACATCGCGACTGACAACACCTTCATAGTAGCACATTGCTTTTATTGAAAAAGTAAATATTTGAAAAAATGATGAATACTTTTTCCAAAAAAGGTGAATGTTTTTACCCTTGTTTTCGCACAATCCAAAACGTATCAGTGCCATGTCGCTCGATCTCGACGGCGAAAGGGGCCGCTAGTTGCAAATCAGTCTCGATGGAGCGATCGATTTGGAAAGGCGGCTCAGGTTGTCGAATGACAAACCCATCGAGTCCCTCGACTTCGGCGATTTTTAAAAACCGCGCCAAGTGCCCTTCCCGCTCTCTATATCGGCTCACTTCTTCGAAAGGTTTAGCCTTCACCCCTCCCCAATATCGTCCTTCCACATAAGAACGATACGCGCGGACCGAATCTTCTGTAATCGGGTCGGGGGTATGGTCGAAGCGTCCGAAATCTCGGGACGACTTGTCTTCGATTAACGAGGCGATTTCCGCGAATAGGTCAAATCCATTCATGTCGGCAAGTTCCATGACCGCCTGTTGAACGGCCTCGATGTGTCGTTGCAACGATCCCGGCGTCGCGGACGCCTTCAATTTTTTATCGCCTTCGTAGGCATTTAATATGCGGCCAACTTCCCCCGCCTCGCGCACGAGGCGGTAGTAGCTACGTTCTTCTTTCGTCTCGTCACGGTCTGTCGTTTGATTCGTGAGGGTGATGGCATATTGATTCGCCAGACACGTCGAAATAACGAAGACGTCCATCAGCTCTTCACGCAGGGCGACTCGGTCGTCGGCATAGAGCGCGCCGCCAACTTCGCCCACTTCTTCTAACAGCCGGGCCAACCCCGACAGCGGCCGCCAGTAGCCGCCTAAATGAATAATCATCCGATCGATTCGTCGTTGTAATTCCTTCATGTTTAATCACCTATCCATCCTCTATATTTACCGGTTGCGTGGTATACTATGCTCAATCCAATCGTTAGGAAAGGGGCCATGTGTCGTGTCGCCAGCCAGGCTTTGGCAGTTACTTCGTTTCCTGCTCGTCATTATCGGGCTCGTCTTCGTCATTTGGGGACTGAGCGTCCTCTTTACGTACACGTATCCTTTCGTGTTCGCCTTCTTGTTATCCTTGTTGACCGTCCCGCTCGTCAATTGGTTCGAGCGCGAGACCAAATTGCCCCGGGCTCTTGGGGCGCTCGCCTCCTTGTTGATCGTCATGAGTGTCGTCAGCGGTGTGATTGCCATCGTGGTGACTCAACTCATCCGTTACTTGACGATCGCCGCCGAGAAACTTCCCGATCAGATTGAAACGTTCACCGAATACATACAGCGCATGTTCAACGAAAAAATTGCCCCGTTCGTCAATGATGCGTATGACAGCGTCCAGCGGCTCAATCCGGGACAGACGAACTCGCTCGAAGGCGGGATCACCGAAATCGGGGTCCAGCTCGGAGCCGCGATCGGCGTCTTATCACGAGGGGTCGCCGGTTTGTTGCAAAATATCCTCAGCGCCTTACCGCTCGTCTTGCTCTTGTTCATCGTTATCGTGCTCGCCTGGTTCTTCATCACGAAAGACTGGAACGTCTACATGCGGTCCATCGCGCGCTTGAATGAGCGAAAAGGCTTTAAGGAATTTGAATTGGTCATGACCAATTTGCGCTCGGCCCTGTTCGGTTACGTCCGGGCCCAATTGACGCTTATCTCCATCACGTTCGGGATCGTCCTTGTCGGCATGTTCATCCTGCGGGTCGACAATCCATTCTCTTTCGCTCTTTTAGCGGCCATCTTCGACTTGTTGCCGTACCTAGGCGTCGGGACGCTGTTATTGCCATGGGCCGCCTATGCCGCCGTGAGCGGCGACTGGTTCCTCGCCATCGGCCTCGTCATCTTGTATATCGTCGTCATCGTCCAACGTAACTTGGCTGAACCGAAAATCGTTGGTTCTCACATTGGACTTGACCCGCTCGCCGCCCTCATCTCGATTTTTGTCGGTTTGCAACTGTTCGGGGTGCTCGGCTTCATTTTAGGACCGGTCTTGGCCGTTCTGCTCAAGGCGCTCTATAACGCCCAAGTGTTTCACTATATGTGGAGATTCGTCCTCGGGCCGACGACACCAAAAGAGCGATGACGCGTCATCGCTCTTTTGTCTTCGGTACCGCTACGAACGGCGCTCCTTCAGTTTGGTCCGGATGCGTCACCATCCCAGTCGTTCCCGCCTCATAGGCGGCCACGGCCAACATACAGGCGTCGATAATATCATCGACTTGTACGTTCGACATCTTCCACTTCCAGGGCGAGCTTTTTGAATAGCGGCGCAACAACTCGATCCGTTCGAGTTCTCCCGCCTCGGTCTTCTTGCTGAAACGCGCCTCGTTCCCGGTCATGACGGCGAAGCACACTTCCGGGTGTGACTCATAGACGTCCGTTTCAGCGATCGTTTGAAACTCTCGAATCCGAGGCACAAGGTTCCACGCTTGTTTGCTGATTCCTTTTCCGACTAGTTCGCGACTTCTCGCGTTGGCCGTCTCATACGATGCTTCTGTTACCACTTCTTGAATCGGTGGTGTGAAGATCGATGACTTCCGCTCTTTTAGTTGTGACCGCATCCACGCGTCACACGTTCGGTCCGGCTTGTCGATCGACCCTAAGTCTTTCGGCATATCGACAAAATGCACGGCCCCTTCGATCAATAAATCTTCCAATTTCTCTGAGATGGTCAAACAGAGCGAGATGCTGTCGTACGTGATTCGTACCCAACCCCCGCGCGCGCCATCAATTCCTACTCCGACCACGGCGTCCCTCCTGCATCAAAAACAACACTCCGAGCACCGCGCAAAAGACGGTCACTCCTAACAACCAACGGCTTGGCCAAGCCGTGTATCCGAAACCGGAGACGACGGCCAAACCGATTGATACAAATCCAATTTTCAACGTTTCCATCCTTCGAGCATCGAGGCGAGTGTGCGCACCATGACGCCAGTCGGTCCTTTTGGTCCGAGGTCGCTCGCCGACGAACGTTCGCTCGTCCCAGCGATGTCGAGATGGAGCCAAGGCGTGTCCCCGACGAACTCACCGACAAAAGCGCCGCCGAAAATCATATGACCGTAACGGCCCGGTGAGTTGTTCAAGTCGGCGACTTCCGACTTACGCACTTGGTTGATGAAGACATCGAAGTATGGCATCTGCCAGATGAGTTCGTTCGTGTCACGGCTCGCAGCTTCTAAGGCGCCGTAGAGCGACGCATCGTTCGTCAGGCAACCAGTCACTTCCGTACCGAGTGCGACGAGCACACCGCCCGTGAGCGTGGCCACATCGATGATGGCTTGCGGTTCATACGTCTTAGCAAAGGTAACGGCGTCGGCGAGGACGAGACGACCTTCCGCATCCGTGTTAAGCACTTCAATCGTCTTCCCGTTCATCGCCGTGATGACATCGTCCGGCTTGAATGCGTCCCCTGAGATCATGTTGTCCGTCGATGGGATGACACCGATGACGTTCACGTTCGGTTTCGTCGTCGCGAGCGTCTCGAATAAACCAAGTACCGTCGCGGCGCCGCCCATATCCCCTTTCATACCGACGATGCCGTCTTTCGGCTTGATCGAGTAACCGCCCGTATCAAACGTGATTCCTTTTCCGACGACAGCGACAGGCGCCTCGTCTCCAGCTCCGCGATATTCGAGCACGATCAACTTCGGCGGGATCGTCGACCCTTGGTTGACGGCGAGAAGCGCGCCCATTCCGAGCCCTTCCATCTCTTCTTTTTCAATGATGCGATGTTCAAAGCCGTGACGTTCGGCCATCTCGACCGCATAGTCCGCGAGCGTTTCCGATGTCAAAATATTGGCTGGCATCATCGTGAGCGACCGCGCCACATTCACCCCACGTCCGTAAGCTGCACCTGCTAGCGCCTCTTCCTCTGCATCAGCTCCGAGCAACGTGATCGTTACGTCGGGTTTCGCCGGTTTCGGCTCTGATTTGTATGTAGGATGCTCATACGTCGCCATCTCATACGCTTCAGCAAACAGTTTCGCCGTATTCGGTCCGAACGTGTCGAGGGCGACCGCGACGTCCGTGAAGGCACGGGCTTTGATGTGTTTGGCGACTTTCCCGAACCAATTGCGCACATTTTCAACCGTATTTTCGTTCCGTTGTCCGAGACCGACGAATAGGATCCGTTTAACCGTTCCCTCAAACGTCGGGACGATGGAGACTTCACCTGTTTTCGTTGAAATATCTGCCGATTGAATCAATGCTTTGACGCGTCCATTAAACAATGAATCGAGTCCTTCCTCAATCGTGTCGGCAGCGCCGATCCCCACGACGATTGTGTCATATGAGCCGTTCCAATCTAAGTCTTTCACTTGATACATGTTTGCCACTTCCCTTCTTTATATATGGTTAGCATAACGAACTTCTGCCAAATAATGAAACAGTATGCGCAAGAGTCAATAAATCTTCGAATTCAGGCGTTAACTCCTCGTTGTGACGATGATTTATTTTATGATAGGATAAGAAAGTACGCAATCAGGCATCCCTCCCTGTTGAGGCGAGGCCATTTTGTTCGGTCGAGGCTTCACCTAGTAGTAGACCGTTGCTACTTTAATCTTCCAGGTTTTCGTTAGTTCCTTTTTCATTTCGGGTAAGAACTAACGAGATAACGTTGGAAACCACTATTTCTTTGAAGAGAGGGACTACGCTTATGTCACACATTAAAGGTATTGGCGCATCTGCAGGAATCGCAGTTGCGAAAGCATTCGTCATGGAGACACCTTCATTTGACATCCCGACAAACAAAATCGAGGACGTAGCAGCTGAGAAAGCCCGTTTCCAAGCGGCGATCGCTCAGTCAAAGACAGAACTCGAAGAAATTCGCGAGATCACACTTCGTGAACTCGGCGAAGACAAGGCAGAGATTTTCTCGGCACACTTGCTCATCGTCGAAGATCCAGAGATCGTCTCACAAGTGAACGACAAAATTGAAAGCGAACACATGAACGCTGCGAAAGCGCTCGATGAAGTCGCTCAAATGATGGTCATGATCTTTGAATCGATGGATAACGAGTACATGCGTGAACGCGCTGCCGACGTTCGTGACGTCACAAAACGCGTCATGGCGCATATCCTCGGTGTCACATTCATGACGCCTGCGTCGATTTCTGAAGAAGTCATCATCATCGCTGAAGATTTGACACCGTCTGACACGGCGCAACTCAACCGTAAATACGTCAAAGGTTTCGCGACAAACATTGGTGGACGTACGTCTCACTCAGCGATCATGTCTCGCTCACTCGAGATTCCTGCTGTCGTCGGAACAAAAGTAGCGCTCGAAGAAATCAAGAACGGCGACCTCGTCGTCATCGACGGGACAGAAGGCGACGTCTTCGTCAACCCGTCTGAAGAACTCGTCAATGAATACGTTGAAAAACGTGCTTCATTCGAAGCTTACAAAGAAGAGTTGAAACAACTCGTCAACGAAGAGTCAGTCACAGCCGACGGCCATAAAGTCAAACTTGCGGCAAACATCGGTACACCGAACGACCTCGAAGGCGTGTTGAAAAACGGCGCTGACGCCATCGGCCTTTACCGGACCGAGTTCCTCTACATGGACTCAGAAACGTTCCCGACGGAAGAAGAGCAATATACAGCCTATAAAGCAGTACTCGAAGGTATGGACGGCAAACAAGTCGTCATCCGTACGCTCGATATCGGTGGAGATAAAGAACTGTCTTACCTCGACCTTCCAAAAGAAATGAACCCGTTCCTCGGCTATCGCGCGATTCGCCTTTGCCTCGAAGAGACGGACTTGTTCCGCACACAACTTCGCGCCCTTCTCCGTGCCTCAGCGCACGGTGACCTCGCCATCATGTTCCCAATGATCGCGACACTTGAAGAGTTCCGCGCGGCGAAAGCGCTCCTTCTCGAAGAAGAAGCGAAGTTGAAAGCAGAAGGCATCGCTGTCGGTAACTACGAGACAGGGATGATGGTCGAGATTCCATCGACTGCCGTCATGGCGAAGCAATTCGCGAAAGAAGTCGACTTCTTCTCAGTCGGCACGAACGACTTGATTCAATACACGATGGCAGCGGACCGCATGAACGAGAAAGTCTCGTACTTGTACCAACCGTTCAACCCGGCCATCTTGAACCTTCTCCACAACGTCATCACAGAAGCACATAAAGCTGGCAAATGGGTCGGCATGTGTGGCGAGATGGCTGGAGAAGAGCTCGCGATTCCAATCCTTCTCGGACTTGGCCTTGACGAGTTCTCGATGTCAGCTTCAAGCGTCCTTCGCGCACGTAGCCTCGTGAAGCGTTTGACGAAGTCAGAAACAGAAGCGATCGTCAACGACGTCCTCAACATGGATACAGCTGAAGAAGTCGTGAACTTCCTCAGTGAAAAATTCGATATTAAGAAGTAACAAAAAAGAAGTTCTCGCAGCTGCGAGAGCTTCTTTTTTGTTTACTCGGCTCCTTTATCATCCGTTCTGAAGTCGAGCGCTTCACCCGCGACGACCGTCTCTCCGAATGGGACGACGACGATTTTACCGTCTCCGTTCGTCCAAATGATCGGCGTGATGAGCGATGGGACTTTGTCACGAATCAAATTGAGGTCAACGTCGAGCAAGACATCCCCCGCTTCGACGCGGTCGCCTTCTTTCACTTTGGCGACGAAACCTTCGCCTTTCAGATTGACCGTATCGAGTCCGACATGGATAAGAATCTCGCGTCCATCGTCCGCAAGTAGACCGATCGCATGTTTCGTCGGGAAGAACGTCGTGATTTGTCCCGTGACCGGCGCAACGACTTGTCCCGAACTCGGTTCGATGGCAAACCCTTCACCCATCATACGGCCCGAGAAGACTTGGTCCGGAACGTCATCGAGTGACAAGATGACACCCGACATCGGGGCGAGGAAGCGATGATCGGCATGTTCGGCCGCTTCTGGTGTGATGACGGCTTTTTCTTTCGGTTTGTATTCGCCGCCCTCGATGATGGCCGCGATTTGCGATTTGAGCGTATCCGATTTCGGTCCGAAGATGGCTTGAATATTATCTCCGACTTCGAGTACTCCGGCCGCTCCCAAATCTTTGAGCAAGTCTTTATCGACTTGTTTCACATCGTTCACGGTGACGCGAAGACGCGTGATACAGGCGTCGAGGTGTTTGACGTTTTCAGGTCCGCCGAGACCCACGAGCACTTCGTACGGTAAATCGTCTCCGACGACGGCACGGGCGCCTTTGCCTTCGGCGACGGTTTCACGTCCCGGCACTTTCAAGTCGAACTTCGTAATGGCGAAGCGGAACCCGAAGTAATAAATGACCGCGAAGACGAGGCCGACTGGAATGACGAGCCACCAGGCTGTCCGGTTCGGCAACACTCCGAACAATAGATAGTCGATGAGTCCGCCTGAGAACGTCATCCCGATTTTTACGTTAAGCAAGTGCATGGTCATAAAGGATAGTCCAGCAAAGACGGCATGAATACCAAAGAGTAGAGGTGCAACGAAGACGAACGAGAATTCGACCGGCTCGGTGATTCCCGTTAAGAATGAGGTGAGGGCTGCTGAGAAGTAAAGTCCTTCGACGTCTTTACGACGCTCTTTCGGGACCGTGTGGAACATGGCGAGACAAGCGGCAGGCAATCCGAACATCATGAACGGGAACTTCCCGGTCATATACGTACCGGCCGTAAACTCGACTCCATCACGTAATTGTGCGAAGAAGATCCGTTGGTCCCCTTGGACAAGGTCTCCCGCCTGGTTCGTATATTCCCCGAACTGGAACCAAAACGGTGAGTACCAAATGTGGTGCAGACCGAACGGAATCAAAGAACGCTCGACCAAACCGAAGACAAAGGCTGAAACGGCGACGTTCGCTTCAATGATCGTGCTCGAGAACGTGTTGATCGCTGAACCGATCGGCGGCCAAATGTAGGCGAGCGCAATCCCGATCACCAAGCTGAACGCGGCGGTCGCGATCGGCACGAACCGTTTCCCTGCAAAGAACCCTAAGAAATCCGGCAACTTGATGTTGAAGTACTTGTTGTACGCGAATGCGGCAATGAGACCTGCGATAATACCCCCGAATACCCCCATTTGGAGCGTCGGGATCCCGAGTACCGTGGCATAGGCCGGGTCTCCCTGGGCGATTTCCGCGGTAATACCGTTCCACGTGCTGATAACCTTGTTCATAATCAAATAACCAACGATAGCTGCTAACCCGGCAACACCGTCCCCGTTGGCTAGCCCGATGGCGACACCGACGGCGAACAATAGACCTAGATTGGCAAACACGATATCCCCGGCATCTGTCATAACTTGCCAGACGAGGACGAGTGAATCGTTTGCCAAGAAAGGCAAGAGCGAAATGAAGTGCTCCCTGTCAAGTAGACAGGACAAATAATGAAAACCAGCCTAGGCGGCTTGAGACCTGTATTCGACAGGGCTCAAGCCGTTT